>JBOFJB010000403.1:0-17088 GCA_051650465.1 Dermatophilaceae bacterium
GGGGCGTACTCGGTGAGTGGTGGCCGGATTGTGTTTACGCCGTTGCCGGGGTTTGTTGGTGCGGCGACGCCGGTGGATTACCGGGTTGAGGACGCTAATGGGACTGTTGCGGAGTCGACGTATTCCCCGACGGTGACTGAGGTCGCGCCTACGGGTGTAGCGGATGTCACGACGGGTCCGCAGGGTGTGCCGCAGTCGGTGAATCCGTTGGCGAATGACACGGCTGGTGATCCTGGTGTGCCGTTGGTTCCCGCGTCGTTGACGTTGCTGGATGGTGCTGGTGATCCGGTGGCGTCGGTGACGGTTCCTGGTGAGGGGACGTACACGGTGAGTGGTGGCCGGATCGTGTTTACGCCGTTGCCTGGTTTTGTTGGTGCGGCGACGCCGGTGGACTATCAGATCGAGGACGCCAACGGGACTGTTGCTGAGTCGACGTACGCTCCGACGTTTACTGCGGTGACGCCTACCGCGGTAGCGGATGTCACGACGGGTCCGCAGGGTGTGCCGCAGTCGGTGAATCCGTTGGCTAATGACAGGCCAGGCAATCCTGGTGTGCCGTTGGTTCCGGCGTCGTTGACGTTGCTGGATGGTGCTGGTGATCCGGTGGCGTCGGTGACGGTTCCTGGTGAGGGGACGTACACGGTCAGTGGTGGCCGGATCGTGTTTACGCCGTTGCCTGATTTCACTGGTAGCGCAACACCGGTGGATTACCAGGTTGAGGACGCTAACGGCACCACCACCGAATCCACCTACGCCCCCACAGTGGTCGCCGAAACCGCAGTCGAGGTCGGCTTCGTGGCGCAGACGGCTCCTCAGGGCACCGTGGTCACCCTCGACCCGTCCGACGACGTGCCCGGACTCGATCCCACATCGGTCTACCTGGTCGGCAAGGATGGCGAGCAGGTAGACCGGCTTACTGTCCCCGGTGAAGGCACCTGGGCGGTTGACCCAGAGACCGGCAAGGTGACGTTCACGCCGGAGCCAGGCTTCACCGGTAACCCAACTCCGGTCCGTTTCGGTGGTGTCACGCTGGACGGGACGCCGGTGATGGGCACACTGCAGGTGCGCTACGTGCAGGATCAGCAGCCCGCCACTGGAGACATCGACGTCATTAAGGATGTCGATGACGTCGCACTTGCCGACACCGGGTTGTCAACGTGGACCATCCCGCTGAGCGGACTCGCGCTGCTCCTCGTGCTCGGAGGCGCCGCAGTGATCTGGGCGGCTCGCCGGCAGCGCGGCAGCCTGGGCTGAGGCCGACATCAGGAACTATTCGCAGCCGACGTGTCGGCCCCCCGCGGTCGCGAACGTAGCTCCAACGATGCACGCGTCTTCGCGGTGGATATCGAGTTCGGCAGGTGCTGTCAGCGTGACTCGTCAGCGACCTCGAGGATGCGGCAGCGAGTCCCGCGCCGATCCGGCCCCTGGGCTGGGTCGGCGCGGGACCACTGAACGCACGCACTGACAGGCTGACTGCACAGAAGAATCCGAACCTCCCGTCGTCCGGCGACCCCGACGACTCGCGGCTACATCGTGTACCCATGCGACCATCCAATGGCTAGGTGTCCCGATGGTTTGTCGGTGAACTGGCGAAGGGGTGTGTCGTGCCCCCGTTGGTCTGCGTTGAAGTTCTGGCCGGTCCGGATGAGCAGCGGGTCGCGCAGTTGGCGACGGCCAGTTCGACGGCGTTGCCGGGCCGTGCAGGCACGGGGCGTCGCTGCTGCGGTGGAAGGGATCGCGAATCGGGAGATCGCATGACGTGCTGGGTTGACTCTGACACGGTGCGGCGGTGACGAAGCCGGTTCGGGGAGAGGGGCGTTGAGGGTGTCGAAGTGGACGCCAAGAGTCGGGGCGGTAGGCCTCCGGTGCCGGCGGGTGTGGCCGCCGAGTGGTCCGTCTGAGCACCCGGCATCGCCTGCGGACGGCACCCGGCTCCGTCCGTGACATCACCACCGTCCACACCCACGTCCTACCGACGCCGTGCGTCGCGAAGGACCTCTCGACCCTGGTCGACAGAGATGCACCGGAACCGGGATCGGATACCCGACCCGGTCAAGCTCGAAGAGCCCCCAACCACAGCCACAAACCGACGCTCCTATAGCACGACCGGGCATTGTCGACGTTTGTCGACAATGCCCGGTCGCGAGAATTCGCTAAGCCTGCGCGTGCTTCCGGTTGGGGAAGTTCTCAGCGCACCTACCCGCCAACCTCACAGGCTAAATGTCAGTTCAGCTGGCTATTCATTAAACTGGCGTTGTAGACCTTGTAACTGATCGCCGTTACTGAACCGGGAACGCCGCGGCGTGTCCAGTTCGTCTCGATCACGGGGGTGTTGCTCGCGAAGTGATGGCTACCGCCATCGGACGCGTCGAGTCGGAAAGTGAGATTCGGGATTCCGGAAGGGGTGTCTCCGGCAGCCACGGCCCAGTTCGCGGCGAGCAGTGTCGACGTTCTCGAGGCCGATACCGTACGTGGTGGCAGTCCTAGACCCGAATACGGATTCTGGTTCTCGATGTTGATCGTGAAGCCGCCGATGATGCTCTTGGCTGCAGTCTCGGTGAACTTTCCCCAGTTCGATGGGACGCTGTGCTGCACGACAGCGAAGTGCTCTTTGATCTGGGTATCACTGTAGCCTTGATTGCGCAACCAAGCCACAGCTTCAGCGGCAGTGTTCTCGCCGCCGCCGGCACTATAGACGACACGGATCTTCTTTCCGATCGCGTCGCGAACTCGCTGCGCAATGAACTCTCCGCCGCTCGTCATGTCCGGCAGCGACGAAGCATTGAAGTTGTAGTTCTCAGGCACGACATCAAAGAACGTCCCGAAGCCCATCGACTCCAGCGCTGGCCGTCCATAAAGCTTGTAGAACTCATAGTTTGCTGTGGCTCGCAGATCGCCCGCATCGTCGCCGGACCCCGGGCCGCCAGGAATCATGCCGTCCTGATTGGCTTCAGAGGTGTCGCCGTAGATCATGCCGACATGCTTGACACGGCTACCCGCGGTGTCTTGTGCGCGCTTGATCGCAATGAAGCCTGCAAGCATGGCGATATTGTCATCTGGGTCCTGGTGCCCATCGTGGCCAGTGATGACCTCGTACTGATACAAGTTCGATGACTGACTGGCCACGACAGTAAGTGTGAGGATCGCCGTAGGGCCAGAGGTGCCTTGCCCGGCAGTGCTTGAGAAAGGCGTCGCAGAAATGGTGTAGACGCCGGGCGTCGGCGCCCAGGCCGCGTAGTTTCCTTTGCTGTCACCTGCAAGCGCAAACGGCGCCGAGTTCTCAGTCCTGGTCGTCGACCCCTGGGTGAAGGTCACACTGACCGCGGCGGTGGCGTTGGCGCGCACATTGATGCGCGGCGAGGTCTCCAGCGAGACAGTGGCCTGGCTGGTGACGGTGACGATGTCAGCGTCGGTGTCGGCGTTAACAACAGTAAAACTGCTGACCGCCGGGGCGGCGACCGCTCGGGACGTGCTGCCGGCCGTGCCGGTGGTGGCACCTAGTTGAGAACGCAGGGTGGACTTTGAAGACGTTCCTGCGGTGTTCGCGTTGACGAGAGTGATGTCGTCAATATTCTGAGCGCTGGCTGCCCAAGGTAAGAGCACGGCCATAGCACCTAAAATCACGCAAATGCGCCATAGAGATGACTTCGCTTTTTTCTTCATGCTGAAACTAAACTCCTGACTCCTGATGTTGGTGGACAATAAATTGACGTGAGAGTTCAACTCGCGTTGCATCGCAACGACGGCAAGCGAGGTTGGTCCGTCTAAACCTCCACGCCGAGTGGCACCACGACATGACCGATCAACTGTGTTCGTTCCTGACGGAAGTGGGTCCAGTACCGGGTGATGACTACATCACGCGCTGTGCCTGAAGTGAACATCCTAGCTCCGGCTGATGGCGCCTGTCAGTCGTTTCGTGCCCCCTGGGTGTCCGAGTGCGTTTAGTTTGGCGATTCATCGGAACTCCACGTGACGCTGGGCAAAGTCAAGGGCCCATTCGGTCGTAAGAAGGACGGCTCTTCGACGCCGTTGGGCAAGGTCGACGATGTGGGGGACTTCTCCTCGGGTCGGTGGTCCGTCCTGTCGGCGGTCGTTCGCCAGGGGTCCAGCGACTTGGCTACCTCGCCGAGTACGGGACCGCGTGTCAGGGTGCCGGTAGTGCCGGCCCACGGCGCGAGAGCGGCGATGTTAGGGCGCGAGATCAACCAGAGGAGTCGCCCGAAGGACGTACACGCAAGGAGGACCCGAGTTGATCGAGTGTGACCGGCCACGTTGGTGAACGCCGTAGACGGGTCGTCGCCGTCGGCGAGAGTCGTGTTCGACAGTCGGCGACCCAGCAGCGAACGTCGTGCGCATCGATCACTTACCGCCGCGGGCCGGCGGCGACCGCTGGTGCAGCAGAATATGCCGATGACGACCGCGGATTCCACCCCCCGAGCCACCGACCCGGGCGCGGGCCGGCACGCCGCCGACGGGCACGACGTCATCCGCGTGCACGGCGCGCGCGAGAACAACCTCTCGGACATCCATGTCGACCTGCCCAAGCGCCGGCTGACCGTGTTCACCGGGGTCAGCGGCTCGGGAAAGAGTTCACTGGTGTTCGGCACCATCGCGGCCGAGTCGCAGCGGCTGATCAATGAGACCTACAGCGCGTTCGTACAGGGCTTCATGCCGAGCCTGGCCCGGCCTGAGGTCGACCGACTGGAGGGCCTCACCACGGCGATCATCGTCGACCAGGAACGGATGGGCGCCAACCCGCGGTCCACGGTCGGCACCGCCACCGACGCCAACGCGATGTTGCGAATCCTGTTCAGCCGCTTCGGAGTACCGCACATCGGGCCGCCGACGGCGTTCTCGTTCAACGTCCCGACCCGGCGGGCCGGTGGGGTGCTGAGCACCGAGAAGGGCGGCCGGGTCGAGAAGAAGGTGGTGCGCGACGCGGTCTATCTCGGCGGCATGTGCCCCCGTTGCGAGGGCATGGGCCGGATGAACGACATCGACCGCACCGCCCTCTACGACGACTCGAAGTCGCTGCGGGGCGGTGCCCTGCTGGTGCCCGGCTACTCGATGGACGGCTGGTATGGGCGCCTCTTCGAGGGGATGAAGTTGCCGATGGACACCCCGATCGCCAAGTTCACCGCCAAGCAGCTCGACACGATGCTCTTCGCCGAGCCGACGAAGATTCGGGTCGAGGGGGTCAACCTCACCTTCGAGGGCGTCATCCCGAAGATCCGTAAGTCGATGCTGTCCAAGGACCCGGAGGCGATGCAGCCGCACGTCCGGCGGTTCGTGGAGCGGGCGGTCACCTTCCAGACCTGCCCGGACTGCGAGGGCACCCGGCTGAGCGTCGAGGCGCGCTCGTCGCGGATCGAGGGAAAGAACATCGCCGAGATGTGCGCGATGCAGATCACCGACCTCGCGGAGTGGGTGCGCGGTCTCGAGGACCCTCGGGGCACTTCCGGCGCGGACGGTGGCGGCAGCGGTCCGCGCGTGGCGGCGGCGCCGTTGCTCGACGGCCTGCGGCATCTGCTGGACTCGTTCACCGACATCGGCCTGGGCTATCTCTCCCTCGACCGCCCGGCGGGCACGCTCTCCGGCGGTGAGGCGCAACGCACCAAGATGATCCGGCACCTCGGCTCCTCGCTCACCGACGTCACCTACGTCTTCGACGAGCCGACCATCGGCCTGCATCCGCACGACATCGAGCGGATGAACCAGTTGCTGATCCAGTTGCGCGACAAGGGAAACACCGTGCTCGTCGTCGAGCACAAGCCCGAGACCATCGGCATCGCCGACCACGTCGTCGACCTCGGGCCGGGCGCCGGCACGTCGGGGGGCACGATCTGCTTCGAGGGCACGGTAGAAGGTCTGCGTGGCTCCGACACGGTCACCGGGCGGCACCTCGACGACCGAGCAGGGCTCAAGGATGACGTGCGCGCGCCGTCCGGGGTGCTGGAGGTGCGGGGCGCTGCCGCCCACAACCTCCGCGACGTCGATGTCGACATCCCGCTCGGCGTGCTGTGCGTCGTCACCGGGGTCGCCGGGTCGGGCAAGAGTTCGCTCGTGCACGGCTCGGTGGCCGGCCGCGACGGCGTGGTGGTCATCGACCAGGGCGCGATCAAGGGCTCCCGGCGCAGCAACCCGGCCACCTACACCGGTCTGCTGGAACCGATCCGCAAAGCGTTCGCCAAGGCGAACGGGGTCAAGCCGGCACTGTTCAGCAGCAACTCCGAGGGCGCCTGCCCCACCTGCAACGGCGCCGGGGTGATCTTCACCGAGCTCGGGGTGATGGCCACAGTCTCCTCGACCTGTGAGGACTGCGAAGGCCGCCGGTTCCAGGCGAACGTGCTCGAGTACACCCTCGGGGAGCAGAACATCGCCGAGGTGCTGGCGATGCCGGTCACGGAGGCGGCGGAGGTTTTCGCCGATGGCGAGGCGCGCACCCCGGCGGCGGCCGTCATCCTGGCCCGGTTGGCGGATGTCGGGCTCGGCTACGTCACGCTCGGGCAGCCGCTCACCACGCTCTCCGGTGGCGAGCGGCAGCGGCTCAAGTTGGCTGTGCAGATGGCCGAGAAGGGCGAGGTCTACGTGCTCGATGAGCCGACCACCGGCCTGCACCTCGCTGATGTGGAGCAGTTGCTTGGTTTGCTCGACCGGCTGGTCGACGGTGGCCGGTCGGTGGTCGTCATCGAGCACCACCAGGCGGTGATGGCGCACGCCGACTGGATCATCGACCTCGGCCCCGGCGCGGGCCACGACGGCGGGCGAGTGGTGTTCGAGGGCACCCCCGCCGACCTCGTCGCGGCCCGATCCACCCTCACCGGCCAGCACCTTGCCGAGTACGTCGGCCGCTGATTGCGGCAGGCCGCTCGGCGAGTAGGAAGGTCGCTGAGCGCGACGAGGCATCCACCGATGCACCGCCGCATCGTCCACTCGCGCCATGGATGTCGCCATGAGCGCGTTGCCGGGTCGAACTCTCCAGCCGGCCTCGGATGTCACACGTTGCTGAAGGTGAGAGTGAAGTTCACGTGGCCGTCGCCATCTTCCATCGTCGCGATGAAGGAGTGCGACTCGCCGGGCTTCAACGTGGCGGCGAGTGGCCGGTTTCCCTGATTGTCAGTACGGCCACATTCATCACTCTCGTAGTAGTTGGCGTTCCCGGTGAGTGTCAGCGCACCGGTACTGCGGTCGAGTTGAACCTGAACATCGAGGAAGCCGTGGACCTCGTCGTCCAGGCAACGGTCCCAGTGATACTCGCCGCCTCCGTCGGCCGAGATCGCCACGTAGTCGTCGACTGCGACTTGGAGAGTGTCGTCGGCACCGGCGTTCTCGTCGTCGTTCAGGTGAGCGATGCCCGAGACGTGGAGGGTGCGTTGCGGAAAGTCTGGTGGCGGCGTCCGCGGTTCGGGCTGGACGACTGTCACGGTGCGGGACTCGGAGCCTTGCAACTGGAATTCCAGTTGGGCGCTGTCGGCGCCGAAAGGTACTCCGTTGGCGCCGGTGTTGAGGGTCAGGAGGTACGGCGACGGGTTGCTGAGGTGTTGTGTCACGTCAACCCGGCCTGCCGCACCCACGAGCCACACCTGAACCGACTGTCGGCTCAGGTTGTATCCGGAGATCTCGACCGCTGGGGGGCCCTCCGCCGGCGGCGAGAGTTTGACGGTGTTAGGTGTGGGGTTGCAGAACACCGGCGCCGGAGTGAACGCTTCGCCAGAGATGCGTGCTCGGATCTTCAGGAGTTCCTCCCGGACCCGATCGCCCAGGAAGTCGGTGTAGCAGCGCGCCTCTATTCCGGCGTCGCTGATGGCACGGCCGGCGACGTTGGATACCTCGTTCGCCAGCGTGCTCTGCCCCGCGGCGATCAACTGGTCCGTTGTGTGCTGCAGAATCTCCTGCCAACGCCCGGACTCTCGTCCGAGTTGTTGGAGCGCATCGTTGATCGCTCCCAGCGAGTCATTCTTGGTATCCGTCACGGTGTCGGAGAGCCCGCACGCGGACAACAGCATCCCAGCTGTCATGAGGATCCCGAGGGTGCGGCGCAGACTGTGCATCTCGTCTCTCCTATCGGCCGGCGAGCCACCTGTCAGCGACTCACATCCGTGAAGAGCGCTGCCGAGCCGCCGTTGATACGAGTCCAGTTCGGCGGGCCGACCACCGGCCTGCACCTCGTCGATGTCGACCGGCTGCTCGGACAGCCTGGTATGTACAACGACCCGATGGCCAGTTGTGCGCTTGCGCCACGGATGTCGGAGTCAGTGCGCTGCGGGCCGACATCTCGCAGTGGATCCAGCGTGCCCGAGATGGTGAAGAGGTCGTCGTGACCGAGCGAGGCACTCCGGTCGCCCGCCTGGTCGCGGTCGACTCGGCGCCGCTCCTGGAGCAACTGACCCGGGATGGCGTGATCGCCGCACCACGTCGTGCCGCGCGGCCGAAGGTGCGAACCGCGCGGCGGGTGGCGGCACGCCTGTCGGTGTCGGATCTGGTCGGCGAACAGCGTCGCTGACGGCGCGACGTGTCGGTCGTGTACCTGGACAGCAGCGCCTGCGTGAAGCTGCTGGTCGACGAGGACGGCAGCGACATTGCCGCCGCGCTGTGGGATGGGTGCGACGCGGCGCTGTGCAGCCGGATCGGATACCCGGAGGTCCTGGCCGCGCATGCCGGGGGACTGGCCGGGCGGCGAGTGAGTTGGCGTCATCCGCGGGGGTAGCCGTGCGGGTTCTGGCGCTGCCAGCGCTAGGTGTCGGCGCACATGTCATCGACCGATCGGGTTGCCCGCCAACCGAGTTCGGCCTGCGAGCGCGGGACGGGTCGGCGTACGAGGCGGCGATGTCACCGGGCCGCCGGGCGACGATCTCGTAGGGCAACTCGTGGCCGCAGGCTCGTTCGAACGCGTGCAGCAGCTCGAGCACCGAGGTGCCGTGCCCGGTGCGACCTGGTGCCGGTCAGCGGTGGATGCGGTAGGCGTCCCGGCGATGCGCGACGTCGACGACGGTCACGGTGCATTCGTCGTCGTCGATGCGGTAAACGACCCGGTAGGTGCCACGTCGCGCACTGTGGCGATCGTCGAGTGGCGGATGCAGCCGCTTGCCGACTCGCTGCGGGTTGTCCAGTAGCGTGCCCAGGATGAACTCGTGTGCGGCGAAGGCCACCGCCTCTGGAAGGTGCTGGCCGAGTTGCCGCCGCGCGGTCGGCGTCATCACGAGTCGGTAGGGGCTGGGATCCCTAGTCACACACGGCGTTCGCGTCGTGCGGCCATGACCTCGGCGAGTTGCTCCTCGGACTCGCCCTCGCCTCGCGTGAGCTCCGCGTCGGATTCGGCGAGACGCCGGAGCGCCTCGGAGTCCGAGAGGATGGCCAGCGTCTCCTCCAACGACTCCAGGTCTTCCGGAGCGATCAGCACGGCCGAGGGCTGGCCGTGCACTGTCACGGTGACGCGCTCGTGCTGCGTCCTCACCCGGCCCACGATCTCGGACAGGTGAGACTTGGCCTCGGCCAGCGAAAGAACGCTCATGGTCACAATTATGACTATCTGGGTGGTGTCTGACAAGAGGATGGTGCGGGACGTCCGCTCTGACGCCCGGCGGCAGTCAGGTCATGAGATCGCGAAGCGACGGGCGTCGAGCCGGTCGGCGCGCTGCTTCCTCGCCGAGTGCTCGTCTATGGGCGGGCGTCATCCGCGGGGGTAGCCGTGCGGGTTCTGGCGCTGCCAGCGCCAGGTGTCGGCGCACATGTCGTCCACGGATCGCGTTGCCCGCCAGCCTAGTTCGGCCTGCGCGCGGGACGGGTCGGCGTACGAGGCGGCGATGTCGCCCGGCCGGCGGGCGACGATCTCGTAGGGCAGCTCGTGCCCGCAGGCTCGTTCGAACGCGTGCAGCAGCTCGAGCACCGAGGTGCCGTGCCCGGTGCCGAGGTTCCAGGTCGACACCGGCCGGTCGGTGGTGGACAGCCGCTGCAGCGCCGCGACGTGCCCGGCGGCGAGGTCGTCGACATGGATGTAGTCGCGCACCCCGGTGCCGTCGGGCGTGGGATAGTCGCCGCCGAACACCGACAGCTTCTCGCGCCGGCCCACTGCCACCTGCGCGAGGTACGGCATGAGGTTGTTCGGCACGTCGCTCGGGTCCTCGCCGATGCTGCCCGACGGGTGCGCGCCGACCGGGTTGAAGTACCGCAGCAGGGCCACCCGCCACGTCGGGTCGGCCGCCGCGACGTCGCGCAGCACCTGCTCCTGCATCACCTTGGACCAGCCGTAGGGGTTGGTGGCCGAGGTGGGCAGGTCCTCGTGCATCGGCACCGGCGCGTCGGAGCCGTACACCGTGGCGGATGACGAGAACACCAGCCGGTGCACGCCGTGCCGGCGCATCGAGCGCACCAGCGAGAACGTCGAGCCCAGGTTGTTCTCGTAATACTCCAGCGGTTTCGCCACGCTCTCGCCCACCGCCTTGAACCCGGCGAAGTGGATGACGGCGTCGAACGCCTCGTGCGCGAACAGGTGCTCGGTCTTGTCCTGGTCGGTGAGGTCGAACGAGCGCACGTCGAGCGGCTGACCGGTGAGTGCCTCGACCCGCCCGACCACCGAGGGCGTGGCGTTGGCGAAGGAGTCGACCACCACGACGTCGTGTTGTGCCGCGAGCAGCTGGACGACGGTGTGGGAGCCGATGTAGCCGGCTCCGCCGGAGACGAGAACGCGCACCGCATGACCATAGCGAGTGCGGCGAGGCGGCCGCGGCTAAGAAGACGCGCCACGACGGTGCCGACGTCGGATGTTGGTCGTGCGGCGTCTCGAGCACCGGCCGTGCGATCGCAGCCGACCCGCAGACTGCACGCCGGCTGGCCTCAGCCTGCGGCGGATCGTCCAGGACGCCGTCGGCGATCAGGCGTTCGACCTCGACGGACCGGTCGTCATCCGTCGACCCCGACGGCGTGGATGCGGTCGCGCGCGACGGGCGGGGGACCACGACCAGCGGTCGCGTCGGGTCGACGACCCGGCGGCTCGATGCTTGTCGAGGCCCGCGGTCCGGATGGGGCGTTGCGCTTGAACTGGCGTGCGTGGCGGCGCAGGAGGGCGATGCACCCGTCCTGGTCGCTGGGGTCGACCGCGAACTCGAACCGCTCGAGGAGGACGTGCTTGCGGCGGATCGACGTCGGTAGCAGACATGCTGTTTGTGCTCCCACCGGCTGCACGCCGAGAAGTGGCCCCGACACCCGCTCGGGCTCCCGACAGCACCGGTCAGGCGCCCCACTGACGCCGCCATCGACCGGTGAGCTCGGCTGTTATCGAGGGTCGCGGGTCAGTGCGTCCCGGACTGGGGAGTTGGTGTCGATCCATGTGGCTAGGTCTGCCGAGATGTAGCCGGTCAGCGTGAGCAGCTGGTCGTAGCGTCTGGGCAGGTCGGTGTTCCAGATGCGGTGATGGTGTCCGATGCGGTTGCGCAGCTGTCGCAGGTCACTGACCGGGTCGTGCACCAGCGCCTGGTCGCGACTCGGGGCGTGCGGGAATCCGCCGGCGATGTCGGGCCACCAGGCCAGCTGGCGCCGGGAGACCATCTGGTGCCAGAACCCGAACGACACCTCAGAGATGACCTGACCGGCGTTCAGCGGCTTCCTGTTCCAGCGCACCCGGCGTTCGGCCTCGGCGACGTCGACGTATGGGCGGCGATGATCCCTGCCGCCGACTCGGTCCCGCCCAAGTTCGAAGTGCTCATCGAAGATCCAGTGCCCGTCCCGCCCGAGCCGTTCATGGCGCCGGGTGAGCTGGGCGTCGATGGTGTTCCGTAGCGCGACCTCCAGGTGAGCCGTCGCCACCTGGAACGCTCCGGAGATCTCCGCGTTCCACCGGTACAGCGCTTCGGCTCGGTCGTGGTCACCGCCGGCGGTGCGCAGGTACTGCCGCAGCCGCGCCGGTGCGAAGTGGGTCTGCATCAGGGCCCACGAGCTTGTCTGGTCGGTCATCGCCACCTATTCTGGTCGAGAACACCCCGGAGCCGTCCCTGTAGGCCGCAAGGCCAGATCACACGACCGGGGTTTTGCTTTGCCGTCGCTGCGCTGGCAGCGACGGGCCCGGCCAGTCCTGCCCGGTGTTCAAGTGTCGACTGCCGTCGATGCACGAGGGGTATCGGGGACTGCTGCACCAATAGGTAACGCAGTCCCGTCCGATCTGGGGGGGGCGCCTATGCAGTGGGTTCGGTGTGCTGGTGGAGGGTGCCGGCCTTGATGCCCTATCAGAAGATGACGCAGGGCCAGACGCCGGTGAGGTCACCGAGGTCGAGAATGTCGAGTTCGGGGTGGGTGACGGGTCGCTGGTGGCCAGAGGCCTGGTGGAGGATGTCACGGGCCCTACCGCATCACAGCGAAGGACCGGCCTGCCCGGTCAAGTTCGAAGAGCCGCGAGAGGGCGAGGGGCGCGAGCGGGGATGCGGACGAGGGCGAGCCGGCAGTTCGTCGATCGGGCGTGACACCGCAGCGCGCCAGACCCATGGAGATCGGTCGGGAGACGCCGGAGCGGCTCTCAGTCGTCTTTCGGGAGGGCGAGGTTGAGCGCCCAGGAGACGAGGGTGATGATCAGCGCCGCCAGGACGGCATCCCAGAAGAAGTCGTCAACGGTGAACGACAGGCCGAGCGGCTTCGCGAGCCACGCGGTGATCTGCAGCATGAACGCGTTGACGACGAAGGTGAACAGCCCCAGCGTGAGGACGATGAGGGGGAACGAGAAGAACTTGGCGATCGGGGCGACCACGGCGTTGATCGCTCCGAAAAGCAGCGCCACGAGCACGATGGTCAGCAGGCGCGAACCGATCGAGGTGTCACCCTCGGCGAGGTCGACTCCGTCGACTACGAGGGCGGCCACCCAGAGGGCCACGGCATTGATGCCGACGCGGAGCAGAATGTTCTTCACAGTGCGGCATTCTGGCAGATGCGGTGGTGGATGCCGCTCGGTGTTGCGTGCGGATCGTGGCCGGTGGAGTGGGTCTCCCCGAGGTGGCGGATCGTGGGCGGGCCCGGTCCCGGGTGCCGCTCGTACAGTGGGGGGATGACGGACACGGTTCGGCTGCGAGCCACCCTCGGCGGGCTGCCCTCCTACGCGCCGGGCCGGCCGGCTCCGGTGCGCGAGGGGGTCGCCGCGTACAAGATCAGCAGCAACGAGAACCCGTACCCGCCGCTGCCGAGCGTGCTCGAGGCGGTGCGCGACGCGGCATCCGGCATGAACCGGTACCCGGACATGGGGGTCGCGGCACTGTCGACCGCGCTGGCGGCGCGGCTGTCCGTTCCGGTCGGGCGGGTGTCGACCGGGCCGGGCTCGGTGGGGGTGCTCGGCCAGTTGATCGCCGCCACCTGCGACGCCGGCGACGAGGTCGTGTTCGCCTGGCGGTCGTTCGAGGCGTACCCGATCCTCACGACACTGGCGGGTGCGGTGCCCGTGCAGGTGCCGCTCGCGCACGGTTCGCGCCACGACCTCGCGGCGATGGCGGCGGCCGTGACCCCGCGCACCCGGCTGGTGCTCGTGTGCACGCCGAACAACCCGACTGGGACGACCGTCGCGGCGTCCGAGCTCGAGGCGTTCCTCGACGCCGTGCCGGATGACGTGCTCGTCGTCATCGACGAGGCGTACGTGGAGTTCGTCACCGCAGGTGACGCGCCCGATGCGCTGGCGGTGCACCGCCAGCGGCCCAATGTCGCTGTGCTGCGCACGTTCTCGAAGGCGCACGGGCTTGCCGGCCTGCGGGTCGGGTATGCGGTGGCGCACGAGCCGGTGGCCGCGGCGCTGCGCACGGCGGCGCTGCCGTTCGGGGTCAACTCACTGGCCCAGGTGGCGGCGCTCGCCTCGCTCGACGCCGAGGACGAGCTGGCCGTACGGGTCAAGGGTCTCGTCGCCGAGCGGGAGCGCGTGATGGCGGGGCTACGCGCTCAGGGCTGGCAGCTGCCCGACCAGCAGGCGAACTTCATCTGGTTCGGGTTGGGTTCGCGCACAGCCGAGTTCGCGGCGGCGTGCGAGTCGGCCGGCATCACGGTGCGCGCCTACGGCTCGGATGGTGCCCGCGCGACGGTCGCCGAGCCCGAGGCCAACGACCGGCTGCTGGAGGTCGCCGGTGCGTTCCGAAAGTGGACGGCGCTCGGCTCGTGACGTTCCGCGTCATCCCACCGATGACGCGGAAGTTAGCGTCGGGCGCGGTTGTATCCGCGTCATCTGACAGTTTCCGCGTCATCGCGGCGGCGACACCGGCTGTGGTCACTCATCGGCACCCGATCCGCCGCTGGCGGCGACCACTCCTGGAGCTCGCCCCCTACTTCGGCGCGCGACCGGCTCCGATCTGCGCCTCCAGGGAGGTAGCGACGGCTTCGAACTCGGCGAGGGCGGCGGTGAGGTCCTCGACGATCTCGCGTGCGATCACGTCGGGCGGCGGCAGGTTGTCGAGGTCCTCGAGGGAGTCGTCCTCGAGCCAGGTGATGTCGAGGTTGGCCTTGTCCCGGGCGACGATCTCGTCGTAGCCGAATGAGTGGAACCGCGCGGACTCCTCGCGGGTGGGACGCGGCATCCCCGCTGCGAAGCAGGCGACGAAGTCGTTGAGGTGGGCGCGCCGGAGCGGGTTCTGCTTGAGGGTGAAGTGCTGGTTGGTGCGCAGGTCGTAGACCCACAGGCGCTCGGTCCACGGCTGGCCGTGGCGGGCGACCTTCTTGTCGAAGAACAGCACGTTGGCCTTGACGCCCTGGGCGTAGAAGATGCCGGTGGGCAGCCGCAGCATGGTGTGCAGGTCGAAGTCGGTGAGCAGCCGGCGGCGGATCGTCTCGCCGGCGCCGCCCTCGAAGAGCACGTTGTCGGGCAACACCACGGCGGCGCGGCCGTTGGTCTCGAGGATTGTCATGATGTGCTGCACGAAGTTGAGCTGCTTGTTGCTGGTCGTGGCGGCGAAGTCCTGACGCTCGATCTCGAGGTCTTCGCGCGCCTCGCGTCCGTCAGCGCCGATCATGGTGAGCGAGGACTTCTTCCCGAACGGTGGGTTCGAGGGCACAACCGTGCAGCGTTCGCCGGGGTCGCCGATCAGCGAGTCCTTCACCTCGATCAAGGAGTCACCGTCGGCGTCGCCCATGCCGTGCAGCAGCAGGTTCATCGCCGCGAGCCGCGCGGTGCCGTCGACGAGCTCGGTGCCGCGGACGAGACTGAGCTTCAGGTGCTCGCGTTGCGGCGGCGTCATCCGACCGGCGGTGCGCGCGACGTGCTCATGGGCGACGAGAAGGAATCCGCCAGTGCCGCACGCCGGGTCGACGACGGTGTCGTCGACGGTCGGCTGGATGACGTCGACGATCGCCTCGATGAGCGCCCGCGGGGTGATGTACTGGCCGGCGCCGGAGCCCTTGTCGCTCGCTCCCTTGGAGAGCAGGTCCTCGTAGGCGTCGCCCTGATGTCGGTGCCGGTGCCGGACCAGTCCTCCTTGTCGATGAGGTCGACGACGAGGCGGCGCAGCGTGGCCGGGTCCTGGATGCGGTTCTGCGACTTGCGGAAGATGGTGCCGATGACGCCGGGCTGGCGGGCGAGGCCGAGCAGCATCCGGGTGTAGGCGGCCTCGAGCTCGGTGCCCTTGGCGTCGAGCAGCCGTTGCCACGAGAACTCCTCGGGCACGATCACCTCGCGGCCGAAGCCCTCGGGCCGGGTGGCGCGTTCGTGCGCCATCTTGAGGAAGAGCAGGTAGGTGAGCTGTTCGGTGTACTCGAGCACACCGACGCCGTCGTCGCGCAGCACGTCGCAGTACGACCACAGCTTGTCGACCAGTCGCCTGGTGTCGCTCATGACGATGACCCTTTCACGTGCTCAGATCGCCCTTGCGTCGTAGCTCGGTGGCGAACCTCGGGACCCCGCACCGCTCCAGCGAGGCGATGAGCGCTGACGTGGTGAGCGATGGACGCGTCGATGCTCGCGACTGGGCCGAGAGGGCGGCCAGCACGATTCGCGGGTACAGGTCGAGCTGGTCGAGCAGGAAGCCATCGGGGTGCACGACCTCGATGTCGTGCCGGTCGACCGCCTCCGGCGGAAAGTCCTTCAGGTTGAAGGTGACGATCACCTGGCACTCCGACACGACCGCGGCCGCGAGCACGTGCGCGTCCTTCGGATGGCAGGTCATCGCCGGGACGAGGTCGGAGTAGCCGGTGACCATAGCGTCCTCGAATGCCCGCTGCATCATGTCGATCCGGCGCCGTGCTCTGGTATCGCCGACACTGTCGATCATCGCGAGGTTGCGTCGGAGCTCGTCGAGGATGTCGGCGGACCAGTGCGGTCGGTACACGCCACCCTCGGCGATGCGGAGCAGGGTGTCGCAGAGTGTCTGGGGA
Organism: Dermatophilaceae bacterium; assembly: GCA_051650465.1. GTDB lineage: Bacteria > Actinomycetota > Actinomycetes > Actinomycetales > Dermatophilaceae > JBOFLG01. The sequence goes on from JBOFJB010000403.1 coordinate 16,321, forward strand.
TACAGGACGCAGGTGTCCAGGAGGACCGGGAAGCTCATGTGCCTCAGCGCATCGGCGGTGGTGGCCCGTCGGTGGCTGCATAGAGCCCGGCGTCCTCGGCATCCCGCGCCAAGGCGTCCAACGCCTCAGACCGCTCGTCCCGCAGACGCTGCTGATACGTGATCAGGTCGCTGAGCCGCACGTAGCGGTGCCGGTTCGGGCGCTCCATGGGGAGGTCGCCTCGGTCGAGGATGCGGACCAGGGTGGGCCGAGACACGCCGAGGAAGTCTGCGGCCTCCTGCGTTGTCATCATCGCGTTCATGGGAGCCACGGTGACTGCGAGACCGTGACTCAGCGACTCGGCAACCTGTCGAAGGACATCGACCATGGCCGCAGGGATCGTCGTGCGTCGGCCGTCGGCGTCAATGAGTGCCGGCGTCGTGGTGGCTGCCCGGCCACCGGCGCGCTCGAGTGCCTTGGCGAAGTCGATGATCTGGGCTTCGGCGTCGGCCTCTGGAAGGTAGGTCCGCGAGTCGACCGATGCGGTGCGAGCCATGTGCGTCTCCTCTCGTGTCGACTCACCGTATCGTAAAACGAAAAAAACGCACATAGGTCGGCTCGATTCGAGGCGCTTGAGCAGTGCACCGAGGAAGCGGGGTCTCAGGCGGGATAGGACAGTCCGTTGGCCAACGCGCGCACGTCGCTCACCGGTACCCCTTCTCGGTCATCGTGGCCCGCACGGCCTCGTCGAATGCGGGCAACTCGATGTCGAGGATGGCGCGGAGCCAG
>JBOFJB010000404.1:0-6694 GCA_051650465.1 Dermatophilaceae bacterium
AGGAGAGCCACCAGGCCCTGCCGGAGTAGCACGCTGTCTTCGGCGAGGACGACTCTCATACCCTGCATGGCGGTCATCGTATTGCCGTTCGATGCTATCGAGACAGTTTTACGTGTCATATCGGCGTTGCCGACATCGAGGATGCCGCCTCCCGTCCAGCCCGCTGCTCGCCGTCGCTCCACTCGCGCCCACCGTTGGGGCCGTCCGCAGGGCTCAGAAGTTGGACAGTGCCTGTGAGTAGACCTTCGCGAGGTCGGCCGTGGTGGACGCCTGATACGCCGCTCCCTCGGTGGCCTGAGCGATTCGTGCGAGTGTCGTGTTGTCGGCATCCGGGCCGTAGCCGATGGTGATGATGTGCACCGGCTTCGTGGGATAGGTGCGTTCCACCTGAGCCAGTAGGGCATTCAGGCCGAGGCCGCCGCTGGTGTCGTTCCTCCCGTCGGTCAGTAAGACAACGGCGTTGATCCGGTTCTCGCGGTACCGCGAGCCAACGGTGCGATAGGCGGCCGCCAGGCTGTTGTACAGCGCGGTATCTCCCTGCGGCTCAAGGGATTTAGCGGCATCGGTCAGTGCGCTCCGGCGGTCGGAGCGATCGATCGGGCCGCTCATCGGCCCGATCGACACCCGTTCGGTGTAGTCGGGTCCGCTCGCGGCATCCGAGAATGTCCATAGTCCTACTTCGTCGTTGTCGGTGAACAGCGCGAGGGAGTCGGCGATCGCGTCGCTTGCGGCTGACAGTTTGCTGGTGTCGGACCCGGCGACCGGGTCGCCCATCGACCCCGACACGTCGACCAGGGTGAGCACATTGGCGGTCTTCCGTAACTGTGCCCAACTGGCCAGAACGGAGTCGGTGACTTCGGCTGACGGTGGCTGGAGTTCGTTCTTCGGCTGGGTGGGCAGGACGCCCTTCTCCGGCCCGAGCGCTGGTGCGGGCTCACCGCGGATGTTGCGGAAGTGGTTCTCCTGCCAGATGCGTTGGACTGGGTCGCTGACCAGGTAGCGATAGAACTGCTCGGCAGCGGTGCGTTTCGTCGGCGTCACCCAGGGACCATCCAGGATGGCGTACGGGTGGTCGGCGATGAACGTTCCTTCTTTGGGGTAGATCGACACGAGCGGAGTACGCGGCTGAGGAAGATCGCCGGCCTTCGCCGGGTCGCCGGTGGGGTTGCCCTCGTTGTACGACACCACGAGGTTCTCTTCGGTGACCAGGGCGGAGACGTACTCCATGGCCCGACCCTCTGCGTCGGCCCGCTGCCAGTCCGCCGCGAAGGACAAGGTGGTGTCGCCGTATCGCTGGATGGTCTGTTCGACTCCCGCGACGAACTCGCGTGTGCTGGCCTGCTGGATGTCTTGGACGGTGAGCCCAGACGTGCGACCGACGGCGGCGTAGTAGGCAGCGACGGTGCCCTCGAGACCGGCGTGCGAGAAGTTTGGGTTGGTCTTGCCGAGGACGAAGTCGCCCCATTCGGGGTGGCCGTAGGCGCCCCATCCGGTGCGTTCCTTCGCGAGGCTGAGCAGGTCACTCCAGCCGATCTCCTTGCTCGGCCAGCCGAGGGCCTCGGCCATCGGGCGAGGCATCGCGATGACCATCGGGGACTGGGCCACGCTCTTCACCGTGGACGGGTCCTTGATCAGGCTCGGCTGTTGGGCGGTCTTGAGCCGCTGCTCGAGCAGCGGCAGCCAGACCGACCCGGTCGGTGACCAGACGTCAGGCTGAGGCCCGTCGTCGGCGGTCCAGCCGCGTGTCAGCGCGCTCTGCGCTGCTCCTGAACTCTTGGTGACGACCTCGACGGTGACGCATTGCCCAGTGGTTGCCGGGTTGCGTTCGTTGAAGTTCTCGGCCAGCCGTCCGAGCAGCCCGGCCTTGTCTGCGGAAGAGGCCACGACGAGCCGGGTGGCTTCCCCAGCGCACTTCTTCCGGTTGTTGTCGCCGGTCGCGGACTGCACCGCGAGTGTGGTCCCACCGAGCACCGCGACACCGATGAGCCCGACGCCGAACCAGCGACCGCGGTGGCGGCGCGCCGGACGTTGGCGTGCATGTCGTCCCTGAACCATGCGAGGCCCCTGCCCTCGGCGTAACGAGACTGCTGACGTGAAGGTATCAGGGTTACCGCACCCCGGTAGGGGGCCGTCGGCCCGCCCGACCCCGGCGAGAGGGGCACTCGAACGCTGGTGGCCGTATCCCGGTGCGCGCTGATGACGGTGACCACGTCGGTTTGCAGACCCGATGCGGCTGCCGGGAGGTGCGTGAGGTGGCCAGGGTCAGGTGCGGTCGGGGTGACAGGATTTGAACCTGCGACCTCTTCGTCCCGAACGAAGCGCGCTACCAAACTGCGCCACACCCCGTGGCAAGCGCCGCTCCACCGGAGCAGCGCCCGCTGAGAATAGCCGACGCCCACGCGGCATCCGAAATCGGTTCGGCGGAAGGCGCCTGTGCTCACGGTCTCCGTGTCAAGAGTCGCGTGACACCAGGGTGAGCAGGGTGGCCTCGGGGCGGCAGGCGAACCGCGCCGGTGCGTACGGCGACGTACCCAGCCCAGCTGACACGTGCAGCCAGGCCGCGTGCGCAGGGGCAGCCGATGACGGTGCCGCCCGACCGTTCCGGCCGGATCGCCCGGCACCGGGCCACCATCGTGAGACCCCCTTGGCGCGGCGGGTGTCGAGGTCGCTGTTGGTGACCAGCGCGCCCCACAACGGTACGGCTAATTGCCCGCCATGCGTGTGCCCGGCAAGGACGAGCGACGCGCCGTCGGCGACCATCGCGTCGAGCACCCGCTGGTACGGGGCGTGGGTAAGCCCGACGGTCAACGCCACATCGGTGCGGGCCGGGCCGGCAACCTCGGAGTACCGGTCGAACCCGACGTGCGGGTCATCGACGCCGACCAGTTCGATTTCATGGTTACCCATCCTTACTACTGACCGGGCGTTGTTCAGATCGGACCACCCACCGTGTCGCAGCCCGTCGACCAGCCGGGCGACAGGCAGGTTGGTACGCCTCGGTGGTGGTTCGGCATGTCGCCGGGTGAGATAGCGCGCCGGGTTCTTCAACACGGGACCGAAATAGTCGTTGGAGCCGAGAACGAAGGCCCCCGGGAAGGCCAGTAGTGGATCCATGGCCCGCAGCAGCGCTGGCACGGCATCGACATGTGCGAGGTTGTCACCGGAGTTGACGACGAAGTCCGGTTGGAGGTCGGCGAGCGCCCGAACCCAGGCGATCTTTCCGGCCTGACCAGGGGTCAGGTGCAGGTCGGACACCTGCAGCACCCGTACCGGCGTCGAGCCCGGCGGGAGTACCGGTACCGCGAACCGACGCAGAGCGAACCACGTGCGCTCGACCAACGATGCGTAGGCCAGGCCGACGGCCCCAACCACCGCCAGCCCGCCCACGGAGCGGACCGCCGCTCGCGTCACGCTGCCCATCGGCCTATCCTCGCAAATCCACTGGCGGCTCCCCGCATCGCCGGTGCGACACTGGGCTGCATGACCAGCCTTCTCAAGACCCGGCTCCAGCACGACCTGCGCGAGGCGATGCGGTCCCGCGACTCGGTGCGTTCAGGAACGTTGCGGATGGCCCTCACCGCCGTGACCACGGCCGAGGTGGCCGGCAATGAGGCGCGAGTGCTAAGTGACGACGAAGTGCTCCGCATTATCGGCAAGGAGGCCAAGAAGCGCACGGAGGCTTCGGTCGCGTATCGCGACGCCGGCCGTGCGGAACTTGCCGACCGTGAGGACGCCGAACTGACGGTGCTCCAGGGCTACCTCCCGATGCAATTGGCGGATGATGCGTTGCGTGTCATCGTCGAACGCGCGGTCATCGCGACCGGAGCCACCGGGATGCCGCAGATGGGCCAGGTGATGAAGGCCGCGCAGGCTGAGGTGGGCGACCGCTCGGATGGCGGACGCGTCGCGGCCATCGCGCGGGAGATGCTGAGCGCGCGTTAACCGCGGCTGCGGCGCGCGGCTGCCGCTGAGCCCGACGCGAACTAGCGGGGTCAGCCACCGCCAGGCGGTCGCGGCGGTGGTTTGTCCGGCTTGCCGGGCTTGTAGGGGCCAGGCGGGATAGCGATCGGTGGCGGTTGCTGCACTGGCGCTTGGCCGGTCGAGAGGTAAAGCCCGACGTCAGCGCCTTTGAGTGCAGAACCGGTTGGGCTCGTGTAAACCACCGTGCCGGCGGGTTGACCCGAGGCCACCCTGCTCGCCACATAGCTGGTGAAACCAGCCCTAGAGAGGGCGCCGGCAGCGTCGTCACCGCTCCGGCCGATGACGTTCGGTAGGGGGTCGAGGTTGCCCCGACGGATCGCGTCGGACGGGCTCGGGAAACGCTTGACCGGCATGCCCGTGGTGACCCTCTTCATGATCTTGCTCCAGACCGGTGCCGCCACACTGGATCCGTACACACGATTAATGCACCCATAGGTGTTGAAACACTTGCCGATCAGGCGGTAGAACTCGCCGTTCTCGTCGGCGACCTTGAGGTTGCCGACCCATACCACCGTCGCAGCCTGCGGGATATATCCCGTGAACCACACTTGGTTCTGCTTATCGGTGGTCCCGGTCTTACCAGCCGCTGGACGAGTGCGGCTGTTCCACAAGGGAGCAAGGCTCCTGTTGTCCCTGAGGACACTTTGCAGGAGGTCGTTGGTCCCAGCTGCCACATCAGACGAGATCACCTGTTTGCACTGCGGACCCGGGATCTTCACCTCTTGGCGGTCCGCGGTGGTGACCGAAGCCACCGGGTTGGGTTCGCAGTACTTCCCGTTCGCCGCCAAGGTAGCGACCGCACTGGCGAGGCTCATCGGCGTCGACTCGCCAGCACCGAGCGCAATGCCGGCAATGCTGTTCGAGATGGCCTTGCCGTCGGCGCGGCGCAGCCCCATCTTCATCATCGTGTCGCGTACTGAGCACGCGCCAAGTTGTGTGGTGAGTTTGGCGAAGAAGGAGTTGATGGAGTCAGTGATTGCTTTACGGAACGTCATTGACCCGCCCGCAACTTGGAAGTCGTTCCGGACCGGCCAGGGTTCGACAGTGCCGCACTCGTCAACCATCTGAGAGGGCTGGATCACCAGCGGCTTCTCCTTGCTGACGGCGGGGATCTGCAGACGTGATTCCAGCGGCATCCCGCGCTCGAGCGCCTCGACGAGAGCAAAGATCTTTGCGGTCGAGCCGATCTGGTAGCCGTTCGGGCCGCCTCCGTAGACCTGGTCAACGTTGAGGTTGGTCTGGTAAGTCGTGAAGTCGGTGGCCTGCGCCATGGCGAGCACCTTGCCCGTGCCGGGTTCGATGATCGACACCGCCCCGGCCAGGTTCTGCTTGTTGTTGACAGCGACGGCCTTTACCAGTTCTTCCTGAGCCGCTTTCTGCATCGACGGCTTGAGCGTGGTGCGGATGGTCAACCCGCCCTGGTTGATCAACTTGAGCCGCTCGGACGGTGTCTTGCCCAGCGCCGCCATCTGCGGCGATTTCTGCAGCCACTCGATGACGTAGGCGCAGAAGTACGGTTGTGGAGAGCGAAAGCATGTTCCTTTGACCGGCTTCTTCTTGATCATCGACGTCACTGGCACCTTCTTTGCTGCGGCCACCTGCTCGGCGGTCGCATAGCCCTGTGACTGCATCCGGTCGAGTACGAGGTCGCGCCGGCGCTGGGAACCCTCGGGGTTGAGCGTCGGATTGTATTCGGTGGGCAACTGCACGATGCCGGCGAGCAGTGCCGATTGGTTGACATCGAGTTTGCTCGCGCTCACGCCGAAGTAGTTCTGGGCGGCGGCCTCGACTCCGTAGGCCTGGTCGCCGTAGTAGACGAGGTTGAGGTAGCCCGCGAGGATCTGCTCCTTGGTGTAGTTCTCCTCCACATTGACGGCATACTTCAGTTCCTGAAGTTTGCGGTCGAGGGTCTGCTCGGTAGCCGCCTTGATGCCCTCGTCGTCGTCCCGGCGGTTTGCTTCATCAACCTGGATGACCTTGACGTACTGCTGGGTGATCGTTGACGCCCCCTGAGCGCCTTGTTGCCGGAGGTTGGAAAGGAAGGCCCGGGTGAATCCGCGCGGGTCGAGCCCATTGTGCTCGTAGAACCGTGAGTCCTCGATGGCGATCTGCGCGTTTTGCATGTTCTTCGAGATGTTCGCCAGCGGCACGATGATGCGGTTCTCGTCATACGGGTTGGCGATAACTTTGCCGTCGGCGTCGAGGATGCGGGACTGCTGGGCCAGCGGCGAGGATGTGAAGTCGCTGGGGAGGTTCTCGAAGTAGTCCACCCCGCCCGTGGCGGCCTGCCCCGCCGCACCGACCGCGGGGATGGCTAGCCCTGCCAGCAGTAGACCGGCGACGGCGCTGAGCGCCACGAAGCCGACGAGTAGACGCAACACTGCGGACCTGTTCCGGGACTGACCCTCCACGTGGTCAGGATAACCCGTCGCGAGGGGTGCTCCGAGCGGCCGACGCAGGCCGCCCCTACCACCTCATCGATGGTCGAGCCAGCGGACAGTATCGGCCGTTCGTCCAGCGCGCCGACTCGGCCGTTCGGCCCTGGGGTCAACCGGTTCGGACGATGTCCGGCGATACCCGTCATCTCTACGGTTTTCCCCAGGTCGAAGGGTTCAGGGGAACTTTCGAGAACACGACCGTGAACGACGAAAGATGGTGACGAGATGAGCATCGCAGCCGAGGCCGGTATCGCGGAGTCCATCTGGGTGGGCGA
>JBOFJB010000405.1:0-9411 GCA_051650465.1 Dermatophilaceae bacterium
TGGTGAAGTCGTTCGGCTCGGCGTCGTCGACCTCGTCCCAGCGGATCGGCGCCGACACCGTGCCAATGTCGTTGCCCCGCACCGAGTACGCCGCCGCGACGGTGTGGTCGCGAGCGTTCTGGTTGTAGTCGACGAACACCGCGGCGGGGTCGCGGTCCTTGCGCCACCATGTCGTCGTGACGTCATCCGGCAAGCGCCTCTCCACCTCACGGGCGAACGCGAGCGCGGCCCGGCGCACGTCCTGGAACCCGTGCTCGGGCCGGATCCGCACGTACACGTGCATCCCATGCCCGCCGCTCGTCTTCGGCCACCCGACAGCGCCGAGTTCGTCGAGGACCTCGTGGGCGACGTGCGCGGCCCGTCGGATCCGGGAGAACGGCGCGTCGGGCATCGGGTCCAGGTCGATGCGCCACTCGTCGGGTATTTCGCTGTCGGCGCGCCGACTGTTCCACGGGTGGAACTCGACGGTGCTCATCTGCACCGCCCAGATCACGTCGGCGAGCCGGGTGACACACAGTTCGTCGGCGTGCAGTCCGTACCGCGGAAAGTGCAGCCGGACCGTCTCCACCCACGGCGGCGCGCCGCGCGGCAGCCGCTTCTGGTGCACCTTGTCGCCGGCCACGCCGTCGGGGAAGCGGTGCAGCATGCAGGGCCGCTCGCGCAGCGCGTTCACGATGCCGTCACCGACGGAGAGGTAGTACCGCGCCAGGTCCAGTTTGGTTTCGCCGCGCGCCGGGAAGTAGACCCGTTCCGGGCTAGACAGCCGCACGTCGAACCCGTCGACATCGAGCACCACCGGATCCCCGAACTCTCCTCGACGCGCGGCCATGCACTCACCGTACGGGCCGGGCCGGGTTCGGCATCTCCTTGCGGATGCTGGATCCCGTCGCGGCCCAGCGTTCGCTCGCGGTCGTCGTCGTCCAACGCACCGTCGTCATCCGCCGGAGCCGCCATCATCCAACGCAACCGTCGTCATCTAACGCAATCGTCGTCATCCAACGCAACCGCGGTCATCCAGCGGGACCCCGGCACCCGGGCGCGCCACTCACGCGAGGATGCCGAGGGGCTTCTTCGGCTCGGGGATCACCCGCTCCGGGTCGACCCGGAGCACCTTCTCGGCGACCTCGGCGTAGACCGCCCGGAAGTCGGTGGTGGCCTTGAGGTCGCCGTCGTCGAGGTCGGTGAGCGACGGCGGCTCGCCGTGGTGGCCGCCGTTCACCCGCGAGCCGACGGCGAGCACCACCGACGCCGTGCCGTGGTCGGTGCCGTCGCTGGCGTTGGCCTTCACCCGGCGCCCGAACTCGGAGTGCACGAGAACGACCACGTCGTCGCGGCGCGGGTGCCCGTCGAGGGCTCCCCGAAATGCGCTCAGCGCGCTGTCGAGTTGAGCGAGGAGATGCTCCTGCTGGGTGCGTAACTGGGTGTGTGAGTCGTAGCCGGAGTGCGACACGGCGTAGGCCCGGGTGGGCACGCCGGCCCGGATGCAGCGCGCCACCAGGTCCAGTTGGACGGCCATGCCGGCGCCGCTGCCACCGGTGGCGGTCGCGGGTGCCTCGCCGGGGTCGGCCGTCGTGCCGTCGGCCCGGGTCGACCGGACTTTCGCGAACGCCTTCTCGCTCTGTCCGAGAGCGGCCCAGGCGGATGCCGCCTCCGCCGCAGCGGGTGGGTCGGCTGGGTCGGCCGCCGCGTACCCCTGCACGACCGAGCCCACCTCCTCGGATGCGCTACTCGTGCGCAGGCTGAGTGCTGCCGCCGTGAACCGGGTGCCGACCGCCAGAGGTGGCAGGGTGTCGCCGAGGCTCACCGCGAGCATGGGGTCGCCCTCCTCGGCGTCTAGCCAGCGGCCCAGCCAGCCCTCGGTGGTCGGTGAGTCGGGGGTGGCGGTCTGCCAGATGTCCATGGAGCGGAAGTGGCTCCGGTCCGGCCGCGGGTAGCCGACCCCGTGCACCACGGCCAACTCGTTGGTCTTCCACGCGGCGGCGAGCCCCGGCAGGCCGGGGTTGAGGCCGAACTGGTCGTCGAGCCGCAGCACGTCCTCGGCGCGGTAGGCCACGTCGGGACGCGCCACCCGGTAGGCCCGGTCGGTGTACGGCACAACGGTATTGAGGCCGTCGTTTCCCCCGTACAGCGTGACCAACACGAGGATTGGCGTCCCGGTCGGGCCGCCGTCCGCCGAGCCGCGCGCGAGCACCTGATGCAGGCCGACACCGGCGCTACCGGCCAGCAGTGCGCCGGCGCCGGCGACGCCCGAGGCCTTGAGCAGGGAGCGGCGGGTCAGGCCGTCGAGTGGCTTGGATGGGTCGAATGGGGCACGCGGCATCAGGTCACCAGGTTCTCGGGGGCGAGGAGTGCCGCCGCGACGAGCGCGCGCGGGTCGTCGACCAGGGCCGACAGATATCTGGACGTCCGTGGCGCGACTCCGGGGAGCCCGAGCAGCCGGACCACGCCCTCGACCCGGGCCGACGGAGTCATCGACGACACCGGCGTCACGTCGCCGCGGTCGACCAGGAGCCGGGCGAGTTCGGTCCTCCCGGTGAGCCCACTGGTGCTCAGCCAGGCCCGGCCTTGCGGCCATCCACCGACGCTCGGCGGCCGGAACGGCACCTGGCCCAAGCGGGTCAGAGCGGCGACGACCCGCTTGAGCAACTCTTTCTCCGGCTTGACCTGCAGGCACCGCATGGCTGCGACCGCCCAGTCGACCGGACCGGTGACCAGCGTTCCCGCGGCGGCGGCGAACGCGTCATCCGACACCATCGCGGCGAGCATGGCGCCGGTGTCGCGGGTCTCGCCGGCCGCGGCCAATATTCGGTCGAGGGTGGCATCGTCAGGGGGCTCTGGCGACACCAGCCGCTGCCACCAGCGGGTGGCGACGAATGGCGCCGACTCGGGGCGGGCGAGTACCGCCTCGACCACTCCGCGGGTGTCCAGGGGCGCGGTGCGGCCGAACAGAGTGACCGGCGTCGTGGCATGCCGTTCAGGCTCCCAGCGCACCGTCTCGGTGCGCTGGTCGTATGCCCATCCGGTGAGCGCGACGGCGCTGGCTTTGATGTCGGCCTCGGTGTAGCCGCTGCCGAGGCAGAAGAGTTCCAGCAACTCCCGAGCGAGGTTCTCGTTCGGGGCCTTCCTGGTGTTGCGGATGCCGTCGAGCCACACCAGCATCGCGGGGTCGGCCGCCATCGCCTGGGCGAGGTCGGCGAAGCCACCGAGCGCGTGGCGACGCAGGCTGGTGTTCTGGCCGAGCATCATGGATGCCGAGCGCACCTTCTCCGCGGAGGTCGAGAAGTGGTCGTGCCAGCCGAAGGTAACCCGCTCGAGCACTGGCCGAGGTGTTGTCACCAGTTCGGCGACCCACCACTCGGTCAGCGTCGCGACCGCTCTCTTCTGCTGCTGGCGGTAGGACATGCGCTGTTCGCTGGTGGCGTTCTCGGGCAGCGGCTCCGGCTCGCCCAGCCGGGGGACGGGTCTCGTGGTCGCACGGTCCCGCGCCGCCTGCAGGGCAGCGCTAGCCCATTCGGACACGCCGGTGCGGGCCACCTCGTCGACGACCTCGTGGGACCCGCCGAGCCCCAGGACGCGTACCGCCCGCGACGCGACAACTTGACCGCTCGACATGGCCCCTACTGTGCCGCATCGGCGTTATCGACGGTCACGCCGGTGTTCGGGTATGGCGAGGGATGCCGCTCGCCGGCCCAGCGCTTGACCTGGCTGTGGCGCCAACGCCGACGAACGAGTGGTCGCGTTGAGGCGTGCGACGTTGTCGGAGTGGGCTCGTGGGGTGCGTCGGGTCGGCTTGCGCTTCACTATCGTCGTCGCGCTGGTCGAGGGCATGGCCGGGCGTGCCACGGGTCGAACCCCGGGGCGGCGCCGGGGACTCGCACCTCCGTCCACCTGACGGACGGCAGCGGCCAACGACAGATGACGTGCCGGCGACAGATGACGTGCTGGCGACGGTGTGCATACGTGCGCCGCGGCGGGCGGTGTGCTTGTGGTCAGGCCCCGAGTCTCCTCGAGCGTTCGAGGTACCCGTCGAGCCGGTCGAGTTCGCGCATCCATCCCTCCCCGTGCCAGCCAGCAAGGTCGGGTTCATAGGGGCCCTGAACCACCCGGACCAGAGTGGCGTCGCCACCGAGCCTGGTCAGGTCGACGCGGAGTTCGAGCACGGTGTCGGGGTCGATGCCGGGGTCGCCGGTGATTCGCTCGTGCGACACGAAGGCGGCCGGCTCGCGGAACTCCGAGTAGATACCGGCGACACCGATTCTGGCGGTCGGGTCGTTGTTCCGCACCCGTACGTGCCGGTGCCGCCCACCGGCCCGCGGATCCCCGGCCACGGTGGCGAGGTCGACGTGCCAACCTGGGGATCCGCGCCACTGCGCGATCTGGTCGGGGTCGACCCACGCCCGGAACATCTCGACTCGCGGGACCTCGAATCGGCGTTCGACGGTCACCACGACGTTGGCAGTCATCTGACCTCCGCTCGGTGGCCCCGGGCCGCCGTCAGCCCCGGCGGGTGCAGACACCTTGCTCCGTGCAGGTCCATTTTGTCCACCGCTGTCCAGAGATGGGCCCTTACTGTCGAGGGTTGGCTGGGAGCCAACCCAACGAACCCTTGACGTTCAGAGCCTACATTAGACATTCTCTAGACATCACGTCGGTTTCATCCGTATAGTTCGCAGCGATTCAGCACGGCCTCCAGCGTGCGATTGATGACGGACTTCACTGTGGTTGGCCTCGTATCGCTGGAGTTCGGGTCGCGAGTAGGCGGCTCGCTCGACATCCTTCAGGACGCTTGTGGTTCTGCACCAACTGGTGTCCCTTCTCGCTTGGTCATTAATGACCGTCGCGCCGGTGGCGTCGGAGTTGCCTCCCTGTCAAGGGATGACCCGGTGTCGCCCGAGCGGCCGGGGCCCTGGTGGTGGCCCTGGCCGCTCATTCATGCCGCGGGCCTTTCGGAGCCTTGTCGCCGAGGCCGAGCCATGGCGCGGGTGACGCCATCCACCATGGTCAGTTCGCCCACGTAGGGTGAGGTCACAATGAGCACTTTGTTCGACGGACTCGAGTTTGACCCCGCCGAGGACTCCACGCGCCACGATGTCGGAGTATCGCCGCGCACTCCGCCACCAGGCGCACAGGCCGCGCTAGTGAACACCGCCGGAGTCCCCACCTGGGCCGAGGCAGCAGCCGCTGGCCGCGAAGTCGCTGGTGCTACCACGCCGGCATCCTGGCGACCGGCCGTACTCGAGGGGTTGAACCCGCAGCAACGTGAGGCGGTGCTGCACGAGGGGCCGGCGCTGCTCATCGTCGCGGGGGCCGGCTCGGGCAAGACCCGCGTGCTCACCCATCGCATCGCCCACCTGCTGGACACCCGGGGAGCCCAGCCCGGCCAGATCCTCGCGATCACCTTCACGAACAAGGCAGCGGCCGAGATGCGCGAACGGGTCTCGGCGCTCGTCGGGCCGCGCGCCCGCTCGATGTGGGTGATGACCTTCCACAGCGCCTGCGTCCGGATCCTGCGCCGTGAGGCTGACAAGGTCGGGCTGCGCTCCAGCTTCTCGATCTATGACGCCGCGGACAGCCAGCGGCTGATGTCGATGGTGCTGCGCGACCTGGACCTCGACCAAAAGCGTTATCACCCACGCTCGTTCTCCCACCAGGTGTCGAACCTCAAGAACGAACTCGTCGACGAGGAGACATTCGCGAGCCGGGCGGGCCAGGAAGGCACTCACCAGGAGCAGGTGCTCGCTGAGGCGTATCGCAACTACCAGCGACGGCTACGGGCTGCCAACGCCATGGACTTCGACGACCTCATCATGACGACGGTGCAGTTGCTCCAGGTCTTTCCCGATGTCGCCGAGCACTACCGCCGCCGGTTCCGCCACGTCATGGTCGACGAGTACCAGGACACCAACCATGCCCAGTATCACCTGGTTCGCGAACTCATTGGCCCCACGGGCGGCCCGGCCGGCGAGGCTCACCAGGTGCCGCCGGGCGAATTGGTCGTCGTCGGCGACGCGGACCAGTCGATCTACGCGTTCCGTGGCGCGACCATCCGCAACATCGAGGAGTTCGAGCACGACTACCCCGACGCTCGCAGCATCCTCCTCGAGCAGAATTATCGGTCCACCCAGACCATCCTGCGGGCCGCTAACGCCGTCATCGCCCGCAACCAGGGCCGGCGCCCGAAGAACCTGTGGACCGACAGCGGCAGCGGCGCACCGGTTGTGGGCTACGTCGGCGATAACGAGCACGATGAAGCGTCCTTCGTCGCCCGGACCATCGACCGGCTGACCGACGAGCACGACTACCGACCAGGCGATGTCGCGGTCTTCTACCGCACCAATGCCCAGTCGCGGGCACTCGAGGAGGTCTTCGTCAGAGTCGGACTGCCGTACAAGGTGGTCGGCGGCACTCGGTTCTACGAGCGTCGCGAGATCAAGGACGCCCTCGCCTACCTCCGAGTGGTCGCTAACCCGGCCGACACCGTGAACCTGCGCCGCATCCTCAACGTTCCCAAGCGCGGTATCGGCGACCGGGCTGAGGCGTGCCTGGCGGCGCTCGCCGACCGCGAACGGATCCCATTCGTCGCCGCGCTCGGCCGGGCCGAGGACGCCCCGGGCATCGTCACTCGCAGCGTCGCGGCGGTGCGCGGCTTCACGGCGCTGCTCGAATCGCTCGGTGAGGTCCGCGACCACGACGACGCCGGCGTCTCCGACCTTCTCGAAGCGGTGCTCGATCGCTCGGGGTACCTGGCCGAGTTGCGGGCCAGCCACGACCCTCAGGACGAGACCCGGGTCGAGAACCTCGCCGAGCTCGTCGCCGTGGCTGGGGAATTCGACGAGGCCCGACGGGCGACTGGCGAGGTGGTTCGCCTGGAGGACTTCCTCGAGCAGGTGTCGCTCGTCGCCGACGCCGATGAGATCCCCGACACCGCGGAGGCAGAAGCGGCCGGTGTCGTCACGCTGATGACCTTGCACACCGCCAAGGGCTTGGAGTTTCCCGTGGTCTTCCTCACCGGCATGGAAGACGGAACCTTCCCGCACTTGCGCAGCCTGAACGACCCGGCCGAGCTCGAGGAGGAGCGGCGGCTCGCTTACGTGGGCATCACCAGAGCCCGCGAGCGGCTGCATCTCTCTCGTGCTGCGCTGCGCTCCTCCTGGGGGGCGCCGCAGTACCTCCCGCCGTCGCGGTTCCTCGACGAGATCCCTGCCGAGCTGGTTACCTGGGAGCGCGAGTTGTCGGGCGCAGCTGCCATCGGGCATCCCGGTGGGCGGCCGGCGGTCGCCACTCTGGGAGCGCGGCCGGGGGGGCGCTCGCTGGGTAACCGCGCCATCATCCCTCTTGCTGCGGGGGACAAAGTCACCCACGACTCCTACGGTCTCGGGTCTGTGGTGCGCACTCTCGGCGAGGGGGAACGCACTCAAGCCGAGGTCGACTTCGGTGGCGAACTCGGCGTCAAGCGGTTTGTCCTACGGTTTGCCCCACTAGAGAAACTGTAGGGAGGCAAGAACAAGCGCCGCTGCGGTGTATCGGTGGACTACCGGTGAGCGCGATGCCGAGCCGTTGTAGCGAACGTCGTTCTGGGGCAGACCCCTACGCGTCCCTCGAGATCACATCAGGCCGCGGTCTTCGAGCCACGGGTAGGGGTCGATCGCCTCGGTGACGTCCGGATCCGGTTGGATCTCGAGATGTAGATGTGAGCCGAAGGAGTGGCCGGTATTGCCGACCAACCCGACGACGTCGCCCGGCATCACGGTGTCGCCCTCGCTGACCAGACGTTCGCTCAGATGCGCGTACCAGGAGGTCTCACCGTTCCAGTAGGTGATCTCGACCTTGTTGCCGTAGCCAGAGTCGTAGGACGAGCCGGTGACGACGCCCTTGGACATCGCGTAAAGCGGTGTGCCGGTGGGCGCACCAAAGTCCAATCCGTTGTGATTCCTACCCCACCGTGGCCCGAATCCCGAGGTGATGTTCCAGACCTTGATCGGCCGGACCCACTTTTTGCCTTCGCGCTCCGCCTTGATGCGCGCGGCTTCCTCCGCAGCGGCCTTGCGCTCAGCGGCTCTGGCCGCCTTGGCGCTGGCCTCGGTGCGCCCTTGGATGGCTGCACGGGTCGTTGTGACGTCCTGACGGCGAAGCGCGAGTTCGGTCGTGCTTTCGTCGGACGCTGCCTGCTGGGTGCGGGCCATCGCAGTCTGGGAGCCGCTGAGGTCGAGCGTCAGCGGAGTGGACTCGGCCACCGTGGCGCCGGTGGCGGTCGCAACCAGGGCGGCTGCCGCCGACGTCGGCACGACGAAGTTCGAACTCAGGGCGCGGGGGAGGCGCGCCGTACGGACGTGGACACGGTGGCGCCCGGCATAGTGGCGCCCTCGATATGCGGGAGAACTCACGACAGGGATCAACCTCAGGGGAGAGGAACTGGTGGTGACCTCAAGCTGGCCTCCGGGGGGCTAGGTAACCCTAGCGTGACCGTTCCGTGACACAAGCCCCGGGTGTGGCGGCGTCTTTACCTGGCCTTGACCTCGCCGACGTGGGATAGCGACTGACCTGCGAAAATGTGCTGGATGTGATTCACATCACAGAGTGGTCAGTCCGGCCACCGCTGAACGTGGTGTCCGGTATATGACACGAGGATGAGGAGACGTCGCTCGCGTGGCCAGACCGCACAGGAACTGTCGAGACGACCGCGACAGGGTGCGTTGCTTCGCCGGGCGGTGCCAGTCAGCGGCAGACCGTGCGCGCGTCATCCGTCCTCTGTAGGTCGTCGAGGAGAGCCCGCGCGGCCTTCGACACGGCATCGCTGCCCCGAGCCTCGCCGAGCGGTACCTCGCCGTTGCTACGGACGAGAACGACCGCTGCGCGGTCCTCTCCGGCCGCCGGCGCCGACGGCGGCCGGCCGTTGGCCAGTGCTTCAGTGAGTTCCGCAGGAGCGCGGCAGTCGACCGCTCCGGCGTTGGTCGACCCGACGACCGCGCCGTCGCTCTGCACGAAGAGCACATCGGCGAACTCGGTAGGTCCACCAGTTCGGGTGAGCGTGAACCGGCTCGGCGGGCCGGATGCCGCCGGGCCGGAACCTGACGACGGCGGGCTGGCCGGGGCGGACGTCGACGCACTCGGCTCCGGGCGGTCCGGTGCGGGTTCGGTGTCCTCGCTGCACGCAGCGAGGAGCAGGACAAGTGCCGCAGCGGCGGCGGACGGCCGGGCGAAGTGATGGCGCACGTCGCCATCTCACCACCGTCCATTCCAGCCGGCCACCGCGGGGGGGCCGCCGCGGCGGGACCGGTCCGGGTCGTGGCGCCTCCGCGCCCGGCACTAGGGTTTCGACCCGAACCCGCCGGGCGACCAAGAGTCCGGACGGCGCTGACAGTGAGGACGAGGGCGAGACGTGGACCTCTTCGAGTACCAGGCCCGTGACAT
>JBOFJB010000406.1:0-8576 GCA_051650465.1 Dermatophilaceae bacterium
CTCTTATGAGGTCATGTCCGCCCGACCGGCGAGCGGAAGCCCCAGGGCCGGACGGTCCAATTGAGGGTCAAGCCAGCAGGCCGACAGTCGGTGGCTGAGTCACAACCCCGGGGCTCAGAACATCATCAGTGTCGGTGGGCGGTGCGACGCTTCTCGGTTGCCCTGGACCGTCCGGGGAGCAGGAGGTCCCGCGATGTCCATCGCCACACCCGGAGCGCTCACTAGGGTTGAGCGCGTGATCACCGGTGAACTGAAAAGCACGATCGACCGCGTCTGGGACGCCTTCTGGTCCGGCGGCATCAGCAACCCGCTGGAAGTGATCGAGCAGATCACCTACCTGCTCTTCATCCGCCGCCTCGACGACCTGCAGACCCGAGGATGTCCCGAGTTCCGTGGAACTTCGGTGGCGGCCTGTGTGAGCAATCAGGCTGCGCTCACGTTGTGAGTGTTGCAGTCGGTACCGACAGTGTTGGCGGTGAGGTGCTGTTCCAGTGCGGTGCGTAGGGCGGGGAGGTGGAGGTGGCCGTTGACGCGGCGGCACTGCTTGCTCGCTTCGGCCATTCCGGCGGCGCACCAGCGCAGCGCCATCTGCCCGTCGCGCCAGCGTTTGACGTTGCGGGAGTGGTCCCGGCTGATCGAGATCATCGACTCCACCGCGTTGGTTGAGCGCAGCGTCCGGGCGAGGGTGGGTGGGACGTCCAGGCGCAAGATGGTGAGGGTCTCGTGCAGGCCCTCGCGCAGGCTCCCGGCGGCGCCGGGGTGGGTCTTGTCGAGCTCGCCCGCCAGCGCCTCGAGCATGGCTTCGGCCTGCAGCGCGGAGCTGGCGTGGTACGCCTTGCGCATCCGCTTGGTCACCGGTCCGCGCATGCTCTGGGGCAGGTGGTCGCGCACGTTGCGGAGCTTGTGCAGCTGACACCTGGCGATCACCGGGTGGTCGAACACTTCCTTGACCCCGCCGGCCAGGGCCTTGGCGCCGTCGAGGACCACCAGGATCGGCGTGGTGGTGTCCAGGCCACGATCCCGCAGCCCGCTCAGCAGGGCCTTGACCACGGTGGTGTTCTCGGTGGATCCCTGGACCACACCGAGCGGGTGCTTGCTGCCGTCGATGCCGATACCCAGCGCCACCACACACAGGTGCTCGGCGAAGTACACCCCGTCGACCATCAACGCCACCAGGTCCAGCCCGGACAAGTCCGCGGCGAGCAGATCGGCAAGCGCGTGCTCGGTCATTACCCACGAACCTGCGCGACACCGCCGACTTGCTCGTCGACCTCGACGACACGCTGACCTGCTCACCGACCGGCTCCAGACCGATCGGGGTAGCGGCGGGTCGAGAGACCGCCGAGCATCCGCTCCAGCGCCATCTTCCCGAGCAGCTCGGTGCCGTTGAACGCCTCGTAGGCCGGCACCGGCACCTCACCGGACCCGTCCACCGCGCGGACCCGGGGCCGGGTGATCGGCACCCGGCGCCCGCCGAGCGTGACCGAGCCGGCCTCGGTGCCGTGCCGGGTCGCCGTCCGGTCCAGATCGTGCTTGCCGCGCGGCCCGCACACCGCGCTCACATCAGCCTCCATCAACTGGGTCATCACCTGCAGCCCGGCACCGACCGCGAGGGCCAACAGCCCCTCACGCATGTCAGCGGCGATCTCGTCCATCGCCACACTGACCTGCTCGGGCACGGCCAGCGTGCTCGTATCGAACTCGGTCTTCTGGTACTTCTTGGTCAAAGCGGTCCCTCGTCTCTGGGTCTTCTTGGCGGAACACCCGAGACCTACCATCCGGCAGGCCTCAGGCGGGGGACCGCCACCTCAAGTTCCACGAGACCCGGGACAACCTCCCGGCGGCAGGTACACCGGCCGAAGCTCGCGCACCCGGTCCTTGAGCACGGTGATCGACCGCGCCCACCCGACCCGCTGCGCAATCACCGTCGCCGGCATCGTCGGGTACGCCCGCAGCAGCTCCCGGATCGCCGGCTCAAACGGATCCACCGCCGAGCCCTTCGCCGGCCGCTGGTACCGCGGCGGGCTGTCCTTGGCCAGCGCCCGACGCACCGCGTTCCTCGAGATCCGCAACCGACGCGCGATCGCCTTGATCGGCATCTCCTCCGCCCGGCGCAACCGCCGGATCTCCGCCCAGTCCTCCACACTGATCACCCTCCACAGAGTCACCGAAGGGGTCCGATTTCACCCGTCGATCAGGGGTCAGTTTTCACCCGACGCTGACACCATTGCGGCGACCGCCATCAAGGCCGCCGTCGTGCCGTCCGCGAGCCCCGCACGCAGGAACTGACCGGGGGCGATGCGCTCGAACTCCCCCGAGGCGATCAACCGGTCCAGGCCATACCGGGTGAGGCCGTGCGCGGCCAGATCGTCGTAGCGCAGCAGTTCGGGCAGCCTCGCGGTGTCCATCATCACCTTCCGCTCGACAGAATCCATTACAGGTAGAGAACACCTGTGATGGATTTCGATGACTAATGGGACGGCCTGCTGGGCCACGACCACACCGTCCCGTGCTCCAAGGCGGCCAACCGGCCGACATCGCCCACGCCACCGAACACGGCGGCGGGCTCGGCATCCTGGGCATCTTCATCCGCACCCTCGTCGGCCTCGACCGCGCCGCCGCCACCGAAGCCTTCGGGAGATACCTCGACCGAACCACGTTCTCCGCCAACCAGATCCGCTTCATCACCCTCATCATCGACGAACTCACCACCCACGGCAGCGTCGAACCCGGCCGCCTCTTCGAATCGCCTTACACCGACCACGCCCCCACCGGCCCCGACTACGTCTTCCCCGGCACCGACGTCGAGATCATCATCGACACCCTGCACCACATCACCCGAACGGCAGTCCCCCACGATGTCGCCTGACCGGGCAAGATGGCGACTGGCCGCCCGAACCATGGCGGCATGGCCGATGTCGGGGTGCCCGCCCGGAAGCCGCATCGACGTCATCGGCATCAAGCGCGAACTAGAGGACGTGCTTGGGGTGCCCGTCGATGTGGTGCCACGCAGCGGCCTCAAGGCGAAGCGGTGGAAGGGATCAGCCCGAACTGACAGCGACGGAACCCGACATCCGTGGAACGACACCGCGGACATGCGCGACGTTCTCGCCCACCACTACTTCGCAACGAGCCCGGGATCATCCAACTCACGATCGACAAACGCTTGGCGCCTCTCGCCGTCGCCATCGAACGGATGAAGACCCGCCTGCGACCCGAGATCTGACAGCCCCCGACCGGCACGGTCGCGATCGCGGTGTTCACCCCGACTACCTCACCGGATCGAACGATCGACGGACCAAGCGAACGCGAGCGGACCCCGCCGGAAGGGAACCCGCTCGGACGACCGACTTAGAACCCACCGAGGTCGCCGCCACCGCCGAAGTCGCCGCCACCAAACCCGCCGGCGTCGTACCCGCTCTGATCCGCGACACCGCTGGCGCCGCCTGCCTCGACCGAGTCCGCGTCCCCACCCGAGCCCGCGTCCCCGAGGCCGCCGCCCTCACCACCATCGCCGGACTCGCCGGCCTCGGCCGCTTCCGGGCTCGACTCGAAACCGGAAAGCAGGCTGGAGGCGACCATCGACCCGACGACAACCCCGGCGACCGTGCCAAGCATCGACCCAGCGAACACGCCGCCCATGCCGAGCCCGCCGGCGCGGCCACCGAGAAGAGTTCCTGGCGCGCGCATCTCCGCCCGCGTCGCCGCCCGCGCGAGGTCGCGCGGTTCAGCGGATGCCGGGCGCTCGCCATCCGGCGTGTTCTCCGAGAGGTCGCGCAGCACCTGCTGGCGCTGCTCCGAGGTGAGCCCGGCGAAGGCCTCCGCATGGATCGCCTCAAGCTGCTCAGGTGACGAGGTCCGCAGCAGGTAGCGGTATCTGGCGACGGCTCGCTCGTCCTCACCGGTCTGGGGCCCGACTAGGCGAGATGCCGACGTCGAGGATGACGCAGAGTGCGGCGTCGCGGCAGGCACGCGGCCGAGTAGCCGGTCGAAGAATTCCACTGGTGGTCCTGTCGTCGGGACGTGCCCGCGAGCCGAGCCAGCCGTCATGGCGAGCAACGGGCCGGCAGCAACGGCGGTTCCCCGGGCGCGCTCGTGCGATGACGGACCGACCTCTGGTCCGTCATCCGAGACCAGCGACTGAGACCACCGAACCAGGACGTGGACCGCAGCCGCACGCCGGCGACGACCGTGACGCCACTCGGCCTCTACCGCACGGGAGAGACGGACGTGCCACGGTCGACCGGCGCCCGATGCAGCGCACGGCGGCAGCGGTATCCACCTGCCGTACTGAACGCACGACCGCCCCCGGCGCTCACCCAGTGACGACAGGGGCTCGATCCGCCGGCACCGACACCGCGTCGAGGTGATCAAGCACAAACGCCAACTCCCAAGCGATCTGCTCCCATGCCGCGTAGCGCCCACTCCGCCCCCCGTGGCCCGCACTGATCTCGGTTCGGAGGAGCACCGGCCGTGCCCGCTGGTCGTTTGTCGCCACCTCACGCAGACGCGCCACCCACTTTGCCGGCTCGGTGGCGTAGACGCGGGTGTCGTGCAGGCTGGTGGTGGCGAGCACCGCCGGATAGCCGAGCGCCCGGACGTTCTCGTACGGCGCATACCCACGCATGGCGTGGTAGACCTCCGGGTCGGCGAGCGGGTTGCCCCACTCCTCCCACTCACCGACGGTAAGTGGCAACTCGGGACGCAGCATCGTCGTGAGCGGGTCGACGAACGGCACCCCCGCATGGACCACCCGGAATCGCTCCGGTGCGAGATTCACGACCGCGCCGACGAGGAGCCCACCCGCCGACGCGCCCTCGAGCCCCACCCGGTCTGGCGCGACCCACCCCTGGGCCACCAGCCGGTCGACGCACGCGAGGGTGTCCGTGAACGACACCGTCTTCGCGGCGAGTTTGCCCTCGTCGTACCACCGCCGGCCCATCTCACCACCGCCACGGACATGAGCGACCGCGTACACGACACCGCGGTCGAGCAGGCTCAGCCGAGAGATCGAGAAGTACGGGTCGGAGGAGATCTCGTACGCGCCATAGCCGGTGACCACCCCGGGGTTGGTGCCGTCGGGTCGGATGCCGGCACGCCGCACCACCGAGATGGGCACGCGGGTGCCGTCGGCCGCGACGGCCCAGTCGCGTGACTCCTCGTAGTCGGAGGGGTCGAACCCGCCGAGCACCGGCTGCCGCTTGAGCACGGTCTGCTCGCGGGTCCCGAGGTCGACCTCGAGCACCGTGCGCGGCGTGGTCCACGACTCCACGATCACCTGCACCGCAGCCTGGTCAGGTTCAGGGTTGTCACCGAGCCCGATCGAGTGCACCGGTGTCGCTACCGGCACATCCCACGCACCGCCATGACCCGAGGCCGTCTCCGGGGATCGCGGCAGCACCCGCAGCGTGGTCAGCCCGCCGCTGCGCAAAGTGAGCACGCTGGCGCGGTCGAAGGCGTCGACGCCGACGAACCTCTCACCTGGGCCGGACCGCAGCCACGGGACCCAGTCCTCATGGCTGGTCGCGTCGAGCGGAGCCCAGGCGAGATCAGCGTCCGGGTTGTCCGTGTTGTGGACCACGAGCAGCCGGTCCGACGTCGGCTCGATGTCGTACTCGACGCCGTCCCGGCGGGACGCGACGATTCGCCACTGTCCCTCCGGGTCATCGCTGGCAAGGAGATGCACCTCGGATGTCGTCTTCGACCCGAGGCCGAGCATCAGCCATCGCTCGTCCCGGCTCGTCGAGATCCCCATCCAGAACCGGTCGTCATCCTCCTGGTGGACGAGCACGTCGCTCGCGGCGTCCTCGCCGACCTGGTGCCGCCACAACTGGTGAGGCCGCCACGCGTCATCGAGACGCAGGTAGAAGACAAACCGGCTGTCCGCGCTCAGCGCGCATCCATAGCCGACCCCCCGGACCGCGTCATCGATGACCTCACCAGTCGCAATCTCCCGGACGGTGAGGTCGAAGCGCTCGTCACCGTTCCGGTCGACACCGAACGCGACCAGCCGATGGTCCTGGCTCACCGTCAGCGTCCCGAGCGAGAAGAACTCACTGCTCCCCGCCTCGACGTTGCCGTCGAGGACCACCTGCTCACCGGGTATCGGCAGCGCTTCGGGGTTCGGTCGCGCCGCAGGGTCGACCCGGGGGGCTCGCGCGGTGATGGCGTACTGCATCCCCTCGACAGTTCGCGTGTAGTACCACCAGGGACCGCTCGCCACGGGCACCGACAGGTCGGTCTCCTTGACCCGCCGCCGAATCTCGTCGTAAAGCGCGGTGCGCACCACCGCCAAATGGCTGGTGCGCTCCTCAGCCCAGGCGTTCTCGGCCTCGAGATGGGAGCGGAACACCGGGTCATCCAGGTCGGCCATCCACGCGTACGGGTCCTCGACCCGATCACCATGATGCTGACGAACGAACGGCCGGCGCGGAGCGACCGGCGGCAGGGCTGCGGACATGGTTCGCAGCCTAGATGTTCTGACCACGGACACCGGGTCAGTAGTCCACACCCCGTCAGCAGAGTCAGCACGGCCGCGGACCATGCCGGATGACGCACCGCGGGCCAGGACCGTCGGGCGCCCCATCCCCAACCGGCGTGCCCACATCAGATGAGGCAACGGGGGCCGAGAAGCACCTTGAGGTCACCGAACAACGCCTCGGTCGCATCGACCCGATAGGCGCCGTCAAGGCGTAGTTCGACCGACCGGCCAGGCGCAGTCAGCCGGAGCAGCACCTCGGTCTGGCCAGGATGGTTGGAGAGCACCGAGCGCAACTCCTCCACCCGATGTGTCGTCGCCCGCGCCGTCTCCATGGTGACGACCACCGGGCCACGAGGACCCTCGGTGATCTCGGGCAGGGTGAGGTCCTGGGCATAGATCGACACCGTGTCGTCCCGCCGGTTGATCCGCCCACGGACCACCGCCAGACGATCCTGTTGCAGCATCGAGGACACCGTCATATACGTGCTCGGGAAGAAGAGACACTCGATGGAGCCCGCGAGGTCCTCGACGGTGGCAATCGCCCAGAGGTCACCCTTCTTCGTACGCTTGATCGCCAGCCCGGTGATCAGCCCGGCGATCGTGACAGTCGAACCCTCGGGCCGGCTGGACTCGTCGGCAGTCAGCGCGGTGATCTGCGTATCGGCATGCGCGGCAAGCACGTGCTCGACCCCGAACAGCGGGTGGTCCGAGACGTAGAGACCGAGCATCTCCCGTTCGAACGACAACAGCGTCGCCTTGTCCCACTCGCTGGTCGAGATCGGCGGCAGGACACCGAGGCCCACCCCGGACAGGTCAGTGCCGTCACCCTCACCGAACGCCCCGAAAAGCGAGTCCTGGCCGATCTCCTCCTTGCGCTTGACGTCGACATAGTGATCGACGTACTGCTCGTGCACCTCGACCAACCCGCGTCGCGCGTGCTGCAGCCCGTCAAACGCACCACCTCGGATTAGTGACTCGATGGTGCGCTTGTTACACACCACCGCGGGTACTTTCTCCATAAAGTCGCCGAACGACGCAAACCGGCCCTTGCGTTCTCGAGCATCGACGATAGCGTCGACCACGCTATGCCCGACGTTGCGAATCGCGCTCAGCCCGAACCGGATGTCGGTGCCGACCGCGGCGAACCGACCGACCGAGTCGTTGACGTCGGGCGGCAGCACCGTGATCCCCATCCGGCGGCACTCGCCAAGGTAGAGCGCCGACTTGTCCTTGTCGTCACCGACGCTGGTGAGCAGCGCCGCCATGTACTCGGCCGGGTAGTTGGCCTTGAGGTAGCCGGTCCAATACGAGACGAGCCCGTAGGCCGCGGTGTGCGCCTTGTTGAAGGCGTAGTCGGAGAACGGGACCAACACGCCCCACAGGGCGGCGATCGAGGCCTCGGTGAAGCCCTTGGCCTTCATCCCCTCGGAGAAGGGCACGTACTCCTTGTCGAGGACTTCCTTCTTCTTCTTGCCCATCGCGCGTCGGAGGAGGTCGGCGTTGCCGAGGGTGTAGCCCGCGAGTTTCTGGGCGATCTCCATGACCTGCTCCTGGTAGATCACCAGGCCGTGCGTCGTCCCCAGGATCGGATCGAGCGCCTCGACCATCTCGGGCTGGAGTTTGCCCTCAAGTTGGGGGTCGAGCGGAACCAGATCCTGCTTGCCGTTCTTGCGCAACGCGAAGTTCGTGTGCGCGTTGACCCCCATCGGGCCCGGCCGGTAGAGCGCGAGGGCCGCGGAGATGTCCTCGAAGTTGTCCGGCTGCATGAGCTTGAGCAGCGTGCGCATACCGCCGCCGTCGAGCTGGAAGACACCGAGCGTGTCGCCCCGGGCCAGCAAGTCGTACGTGGGTGTGTCGCTCATGTCCTT
This sequence comes from Dermatophilaceae bacterium, assembly GCA_051650465.1. Lineage (GTDB taxonomy): Bacteria > Actinomycetota > Actinomycetes > Actinomycetales > Dermatophilaceae > JBOFLG01. Next base: position 8,350 of record JBOFJB010000406.1, read on the forward strand.
GGACAGCGCGTCGAGGTCGATGGTCTCGCTGCGGTTGGCCTGCACGTTGGCGATGGCGTCGTCGAGGATGGTGAGGTTCCGCAAGCCCAGGAAGTCCATCTTGACCAGGCCGAGCGATTCACAACTCGGATAGTCGAACTGGGTGATGACCTGGCCGTCCTGGAGCCGGCGCATGATCGGGATGACGTCGATGAGCGGCTCGCTGCTCATGATCACACCGGCGGCAT
>JBOFJB010000407.1:0-2792 GCA_051650465.1 Dermatophilaceae bacterium
GCACCACCCCGCTCAGCGCGGCCAAGTCGTAGAGGAACAACTTGGCGATGCTGACCGCGCCGAGCAGCAAACCGGTACGCAACCCGAGGTCGGCGTCGCGAGTGCGGCCAAGCCCACGCACCAACAGCCAGGCCGCCACCAGCATCCAGGAGACCGTGGCGAAGGCGTGGCCGATGGTGAAGCCGAGCCGGGCGTCGCCGGCCAGTTCACCGAGGAGGGTTCCGAGGCTGACCAGCAGCGTTGCCGACACCGCCAGCCCGACCACCCACGCGCCGACACCGGCGGCCACCCGTACGGCCCGGCCCAGCCCGGGCACCGTGTCCCGCGCCCACCAGCCGACTGCGACAAGCCCGCCGACCAGGGCACTGTCGACGAACGCCACCGCGAGGTCGTGCTCGAGGGCCGATGACGGTGACACCATCGCCAGCGGGTGCGGCGCCCAGCCGAGCAGCGCGACGCCGGCCAGGCCGGCGCCGAGCGCAAACGTCATCCGCGACCGGCGCGCGCCGGCTGTGGTGACCGCGGCCAGCGCCAGGATGACCAGCCCGGTGGTGACGAAACGGGCCGGCGTCCCGGTGGTCACCGCGAGCACCGCGGCCACCGCACCGGTGACCGCGACTGAGCCGATCAGGTGCCTGGCGAGCGGCCCGAGCGGGCGCTGGGCGAACGCCGCCGCGACGGTCAGCAGCTGACCAGCGATCACCGCGAACACTGCCGGACGCAGCGGATCGCTCTGGGCCGTGGTGATGACGAGCAGACCGGCGAGCACCACGACCAGCGCCACCGTCGACGTCACGTCGCGCGGATCGCGCCGCACCGAGGTTGCGGTGGTCACCAGGGTCACCAACACGACAACGACCGAGACAGCGAGATGGGGAACCAGGTCGGCCGGCGTCGACGACAACGCCGAATCGGCGACCACCGCGAACTGCGCCAGCCCGATCGGGAGGACCCGCGCCAGGGTGAGGACCGGGCGGGTCTGGCGGCCGCCGGCCCACCAGCCGGCGACCGTGAGGACCGCGAGAAATGCGGTGACCGACCAACTGAACCCGTCGTCGGCGACCACGGGAGCGAGCCCGGCCGCGCCCAGGACGAGCAGGACCGCGAGTAGTTCGCTCGACCACCGCCGAGCCAACTCCAGCCCGGCGAGCGCGACGAGACCCGCGAGGCCGAGACCGACCGCCGACGGGAGCCACCCGTAGCCGCTGGTGACGGCAACGATGTCGAGGTAGGCCGCGGCGGCGCCGGTAGCGACCAGCGCAACCGGCGCGCTGCCGACCGCTCGGCCGTCGCGGCGGTCACGAGCGGCGCCGAACACACCGGCCGCGGCGAGCGCGGCCGCGATGACGGCGCCGGCGCTGACCCGTGCGGGCGGCCCGAACCAGCCCTGCTGGACGGCGATCACCAGCAGCATCGCGATGCCGGCGAGGGTCACGATCGCCCCGGCGATCGCCAGGGCCCGGGTCACCGCGCCTTCGCGGTGGTACCACGGCACGGCCGGCGGGGCTGGGGGCGACATCGGCGGTGCTGCCGACGACCAGGACGGTGCGGCCCACGCCGGGTCGCCGGTCGCCGGTGGTGTCGGCAGCGCAGGTGGTGTCGGTGGTGTCGGCGAGCCCGGTGGTGTTGGCGAGCCCGGTGATGTCGGCCTGGCCACTGGCACAGATGCCGGCGGGGCCGGCGGGGTGCGGGTCGGCAGGGCCTGGGCCGACGGCATCCGTGCCGGACCAGGCGCCGCGCCCGGCCCGGGCGGTGGAGGTGGGAAGGCCCCACTGGCCGCGACTTGCGGGGGCCCTTGCTGCGCGGCATCAGCCCCGGACGCACCGGCCGTCTGGCGGTCCAGTTCGGCCCGAAGCCGAGCCAGGTTGTTGCCGACGGCATACATCCGCTGCATGGCGTCAGCGAAGTCGGCCTCGAGTTGCTGGACCGTGGTCTGGGGAGTCATGGGGCCAGCATGGCCGAGGAGTTCGCCATGGCGGAGGAGTACGCGAACTCACGCACCATCAGTGGGCCCTGGGCGCGATAGCCGCAGGCACGAAGCCGTGGCGTCACTCGGCTGGGGTAACCGGCGAGAGGAGGTCGGCGACGTTCCGCGGGCCGTCATCCGGGTGTCACTCGTCGCGGACCGCCAGGGTGGCTTGGACCTCGGATGACCGGCCGTCGCGGATGACGGTCAGCGTCACCTTCTCCTCGGCGGTCCGCTCACGGATCTGCGCGACGAGCGACTCGGCGGAGTCGACCCGCTCGCCGTCGACCGCGATGACGACGTCACCGGCCCGGAGGCCGGCTTGCTCGGCCGGTGTACCGGCGTCGACGTTCTGGACGCGAGCACCGGCGCGGGTCGCGGTGCCGTCCTTCGCGGTGCCGTCCTCGGGCGTGACGCCCAGGTAGGCGTGGCTCGCGGTGCCGTCGTCGATGAGCTGCTCGGCGATCGAGCGAGCCTCGTTGATCGGGATGGCGAAGCCGATACCGATGCTGCCCGACTGCCCAGAGGACGAGCCGAGCGAGGCGATCGAGGAGTTGATGCCGACCAACTGTCCCGAGGCGTTGACCAGCGCGCCGCCGCTGTTCCCAGGGTTGATCGCCGCCGAGGTCTGGATGGCGTTGGTCACCACCGGCTCGGCGCCCGCGCCACCTTGACCGGGCGGGCCGTCCTGCGGTCCCTCGCCCTGGGTGGTCACCGGTCGGTCAAGGGCACTGACGATGCCGGTGGTGACCGTGCCGGCGAGACCCAGCGGGTTGCCGACTGCCATGACCGGCGCGCCGACCTCGAGCGCGTCGGAGTCGCCCAG
>JBOFJB010000408.1:0-2690 GCA_051650465.1 Dermatophilaceae bacterium
CTCAGATCAGTGGCCGCAGCCGACGGGACGGGACCGCCGCGTTCGCGGTCTGCGTCGATGACGTGGTCGGGAGATGAGTACGTTGTCACACTTGTTACACACCCGGGAGTCCCACCAGGTTTCACCCTCGGCCAGGGAACTTTTCCTGCTTCGCGTCATCCGGCCGACAGGGCGGGAACGTGGGCCGGCAACAGTTGACATCGACGCGCCGCGGCGAGCCTTCAGGGAAGGCGCCACTCGAGGTAATCCCGCCGTGAGCCCGCCAGCACGATCTCGACGCCCGGCTTGGGTGCATCCTCGCCGGGTTGTAACCGACCGATGGTCCTGCGGAGCGGGCCCTCGACATCGGCGAAGCGACAGGTGGGGGCCACTGCCGCCATGGCGTCGCCGACCTTTGCCAGATTCACGACGAGAACCGTGGAACCGTCAGACTCAGTGCGCGACGCGATCGTCGCCTGGGCGCCATCGAAGATGTCCACAGCGCCCTTGCGACGCTCGGCGTTGGTAGGCCCGGAAAGAGTCGCCTTAAGTGCAGCCTGGACCTGGTCGTCCGCAGCAACCTTCCTCGTGACGAACATCCGCCGGTGGCAACCGTCCGGACCGACGTCCTTCGAGGGGAACCACACCCGCACCGAGACGGTCGCCGCAGGGTCGCGTGCCGGTTGCCCGGTGGGAGTGCTCGGAGTGGCGCGGGTGCTCGGGGTGCTCGCCGATGGCACCGGTGTGCTGGTCGGGCTCGCCGACGACGGCGACGACCCGGTCGCCGGTGACTGCCGGCCTGGCTCTGAGGCAGACGGGGGAGCAGGCTCCACCGCGCGACCGGCGGGTTCTGGGGAGACCGGCTCGGAACCGGTCGCCACGAGTTGGACGACCATCAGGCCAGCGACACAGGCCGCAGCGAGCACGGCGAACTCGGCGACGCGGCCCGCAGGGGACCCCAGATTCGAACCGCGGCGGACGTCACGTCGGGCGACCTCCGCCTTGAGGTCGGCGACATGCCGCGGCTGGGTCTCTTCATGGACCTGAGACTCCAGAGCGTCGAAATGCCCGCGCAGGGACCGTCTCATGCCGACCCCCGCCGTGGCTCGAGGCGGAGGGCATGACGCCGCGCGACCCCCACGGGAGCCCTTGTGCTGCGGATGTCGTCCAGCCGGGCGACACGTCCCTCCCGGGACGGTGACCGCCCGTCCCCGAGGGCCGGGGGGTCACCCTCGGCCGCATCGAGCAACTCCTTGAGCCGGGCACGGCCTCGGGCCAGCCGCGTCTTGACGGTGCCAGAAGCCAGGTCCAACTCTGCGGCGATGGCGCGGACATCAAGGTCTGCCAGGTAGTGCAGGGCCAGCACCACGCGGTACCGCGATGGCAGCCGCTGCAGTGCAGTCACCACCTCCATCCGCTCGGCGCTCCCCAGCGCGGGGCTGTCAGCGACCCCGGGACCTAACTCGTGACCCCAGTGCAGGATCGCGCTGGACGCGCGCCGCATGCGACGGAGGTGGTTGAGCGCAAGGTTCAGCGCGACCCGCCGCACCCACGCTTCGGGGGCGTCATGCCCGCCAACCACATCCCATCGTTGGGCCGCCCGCACGAACGCCTCCTGGACGACGTCCTCGGCCTCCGCCTTGCTCCCGGTCACCGCCACGAGTTGGGCGACCAACCTCGGGTACCCGGCGGCATACACGTCGGATAAATCCGAACGCAAATCGCTACTCCTCGCGTCGCCGGGAGTGGCGTCAGGGTGGCTCGTCATGCCGCCAGCCTGGCCACGATCGACAGCGGCCGAGGCTCCAGGTGGCATCGTGCGGACCTCTTCTCACCGCGAGGAAACGTGTTCTGACGTGGGCCCGGTGGCGCCGTCCACGCACCCTGGAGTTTGATCACAGGCCGTGCTCCGTGCAGGGAGAGTGCTCGGGTGCCGTCGGGCATCCCCGACCCTAACCCCGCCTTTGCGGGATCGAAAATAGTGGAGGCACGAAGAGGAACGTCCAGCGCTCAGGACGCTCGCATCACACCGGGCGGGGTGACCCGCCACCCCGGGAACACCGACCCCAACTGGCCAGCGCTCAGACCCAGTCGGCTCATCACCACTTCGCCGAGGAAGTCGCGGTAGTCATTGGTGCCGGGGACGTCGCCCTGGTCGAGCACGCCGCTACCGAGGCCCAGCCATCGGCCGTGCACACCGCCGAGCACTCCGCCGCCCAGGGCGAGCGCGACCCCGCCGTGGCCGTGGTCGGTGCCGGCGTTGCCGTTCTGTGCCAGGCGACGGCCGAACTCGCTCATCAGGACCACCGTGGTGCGCTCGCCCGCCGCGCCGAGGTCGACGAAGAACTGGGCCAGCGTGCTGGCGAGCGACCCGAGCAAGCGGGTCATGTCACCGGAGTCGACGGTGCCGAGTTGGGTGTGCATGTCCCAGCCACCCACGTCGACTGTCGCGAGTCGCAGTCCCGCACCGGCACGCACCAGCGACGCGACCGTCGCGAGCTGCTCACCGAAGTTGCTGTCCGGATAGCCGCGTTCTGCCGGGCTCTGGGCGCTCGCGGTGATCGTCTGGGCGGTGGCCGACGCGTCCAGGGCGAGTTGCGCCTGCGCCGCCATCGGATGGTCGAGCCCGGTGTAGAGCGCGGCCAGCGCCTGACTGGTGACGGCCGGCTTCTTCTCGCTGCCGGTGATCTTGAAGCGGCTCAGGTTAGGGG
>JBOFJB010000409.1:0-4522 GCA_051650465.1 Dermatophilaceae bacterium
TCGAGCAGGCCAAGGCGCGCACCCTCGTCGAGGCGCTGCCGTGGCTGGAGCAGTTCCGGGGGGCGCTCGTTGTCGTCAAGTACGGCGGGAACGCGATGGTGGACCACGAGTTGAAGACCGCGTTCGCTCAAGACGTCGCGTTCCTGCGGTACGCCGGTCTGCGACCGGTGGTCGTGCACGGCGGCGGCCCACAGATCGGGGCCATGCTCGCCCGCCTCGGCCTGTCCAGCGAGTTCCGGGCCGGCCTGCGGGTCACCACACCGGAGGTGATGGAGGTCGTCCGGATGGTGCTCACCGGCCAGGTCGGGCGCGAACTGGTGGGGCTCCTCAACCAGCATGGCCCGCTCGCCGTCGGTATCTCTGGTGAGGATGCCGGGCTGTTCGGCGCCCGACGGAAGCAACTCGTCATCGACGGTGAGGATGTCGACCTCGGTCTCGTGGGCGATGTCGAGGAGGTCAGCCCGTCGGCGGTGCAGGACATCCTCGACGCGGGTCGCATCCCCGTGGTGTCGACGGTGGCTCCGGACCTCGATGTCGACGGCCAGGTGCTCAACGTCAACGCCGATACCGCCGCGGCGGCGCTCGCCGTCGCGCTCGACGCCCGCAAACTCGTCGTGCTCACTGATGTCGAGGGGGTGTACGCCGAGTGGCCGGACCGGTCCTCGCTGCTCTCCCAACTCACCGTCGGCGAGGCTCGCGGTCTGCTGGCGCGAGTCGACGCCGGGATGATCCCGAAACTTGAGGCGTGTATCCGGGCCGTCGAGGCAGGAGTCCCGCAGGCACACGTGGTCGATGGTCGCCAGCCGCACTCCATCCTGCTGGAGGTGTTCACCTCGGACGGTATCGGCACCATGGTCCTTCCGGACGCGGACTTGTTGCCTGGCACCGGGTCTGCCGGTCGACTCGCCGAGGCAGAGGTGTCCGGCGGTGGATGACGAGACGCTCACCGGCGTGTGGCTGGAGCGTTATGAACGGGCGCTGCTGGGGGTCTTCGGACGCCCGCAGTTGGTGCTCGAGCATGGCGATGGCGCCTGGGTCTGGGATGTCGACGGCCGGCGCTATCTCGACCTCGTCGGTGGTATCGCGGTCAACACCCTGGGGCACAATCATCCAGCGCTCGTGGCGGCGGTGAGCAAGCAGGCCGGCCAACTGGTGCATGTGTCGAACTTGTTCACGTCGGTGCCCCAGGTCGAACTCGCCGAGCGGCTGCTGGTGCTCGCCGGCGCACCCGAGGGGTCGGCAGTGTTCTTCGCCAACTCCGGGTCGGAGGCGGTGGAAGCGGCGGTGAAGTTGGCTCGCCGTACCGGTCGCGTCGGCATCGTCGCTGCCGAGGGCGCGTTCCACGGCCGGACCACCGGCGCTCTCGCATTGACCCATACGGCGGCGTACCGCGAGCCGTTCGAGCCGTTGCTGCCAGGTGTCACGCACGTCCCGTTCGGGGATGCCGTCGCCCTCCGCGCCGCGGTTGGGCCGGACACCGCGGCACTCGTCCTCGAGCCGGTGCAGGGCGAGGGCGGCGTCCGGCCGGTCGACCCGGCGTACCTTCGGCTGGCCCGTGACGTCGCCCGCGAGGCAGGGGCGCTGCTCGTCCTCGACGAGATCCAGACCGGCATCGGCCGCACGGGAACCTGGTTCGCGTTCCAGCAGGCCGGGGTGCTGCCCGACGCGGTCACCGTCGCCAAGGGTCTCGGCGGAGGGGTACCGGTCGGTGCCTTGGTCACGTTCGGTGCGGAGGTCAGCGCGCTGCTCCGCCCGGGTCAGCACGGCTCGACCTTCGGTGGCAACCCGCTGGCCTGCGCCGCCGGTCTCGCGGTGCTCGAGGCGATCGAGTCCGAGGGCCTGCTCGACCATGCCCGTGCGGCGGGCGAGCACCTCGAACGGCGGGTGGCGGCGTTGCGCCATCCATTGGTCGCCGGTGTGCGTGGCGCGGGCCTGCTGCGCGCGGTTGCCCTCGTGGGCGACTACGCGCCGGCGGTGGCCGTGGCGGCCCGGGGCGCTGGCTTCATCGTCAACCCGGTCCGTCCGGACGCCCTGCGGCTCGCGCCACCGTTGGTTGTCACTACCGACCAGTTAGACCTTTTCGTCGAGGCCCTCCCTGGCCTGCTCGACGCCGCCGCTTCAGGAGACGCTAGATGACTTTGCGCCATTTTCTCGCTGATGACGACCTGTCCCCGGTCGAGCAACGTACTGTTCTCGACCGGGCGGTTGCACTCAAGGCATCTCCTTCGGCAGACCGCTGCCTCGACGGCTCACGTCCGGTCGCTGTGCTTTTTGACAAGCCGACGCTGCGGACCCAGGTGTCGTTCGTTGGCGCGGTCACCGCGCTGGGCGGGTACCCGATGGTTGTCGACGGCCGGCTCGCCGGTGTCGGCGAGCGCGAGTCGGTGGCCGATGTCGCCCGCGTCCTCGGACCGCAGTCCGCGGCGGTCGTCTGGCGCACCTTCGCGCAGCAGCGGCTGGAGGAGATGGCGGAGTACGCCGGGGTGCCGGTGGTCAACGCCCTCACCGACGACTTCCACCCCTGCCAGGTGCTTGCTGATCTGCTCACCGTGCGAGAAGCGCTGGGCGACAGCGCCGGACGGACGCTGGCCTATGTCGGTGACGGCGCGAACAACATGGCGCACTCTTACCTGCTGGGTGGTGCGACGGCCGGGATGCATGTGCGTGTCGGCACCCCGCGGACGCACCTGCCGAACGCCGAGATCGTCGCCCGAGCCGAGACGGTCGCGGCCGGCACCGGTGGTTCGGTCGCGGTCATGGACGACCCGGTCGCTGCGGTCGAGGCTGCCGATGTGGTCGCGACCGACACCTGGGTGTCGATGGGGCAGGAGGCGGAGACGAATCAGCGCGGCGGGGCTGATGGACCGTTCGAGAGGTTCCGGGTGGATGCCGACCTCATGGCGCACGCAGGCGCGCACGCCGTGTTCCTGCACTGTCTGCCCGCCTACCGCGGCATGGAGGTTGCCGCCGAGATCATCGACGGGCCGCGCTCGCGAGTGTGGCAGCAGGCCGAGAACCGGCTACATGCGCAGAAGGCGCTGCTGTCCTGGCTCATTGGGCAGGCCGGCGCCCGGGGTGCTCGGGGTGCTCGGGGTGCGTCGTGACCGTTCCGACCAGCCGCGTCGCCCGCCATCACCGCATCGTGGAGATCCTCGGCGGGACGCCGGTGCGTTCCCAGACTGAGTTGCTCGACCTGCTTGCTGCGGATGGCATCGAGGTCACCCAGGCCACGCTCTCCCGCGACCTCGTCGACCTTGGTGCCGAGCGGGTACGAGTGGGGAGGAGCCTGTGTTACGCAGTGCCTGGCGAAGGGGGTGACCGAACCGTCCGGGCCGCTCTCGATCCCGAGGAGCGGATGACGCGGCTGCAGTCCCGCTGCCACGAGTTGCTGGTGTCGGCGGAGCACGCAGCGAACCTCGTCGTTCTGCGCACCCCACCCGGCGCGGCGAGTTTCCTTGCTTCCGCGCTCGACCACTCCGGGTATGACGGTGTGCTCGGCACCATCGCCGGGGACGACACCATCCTCGTCGTGACCTCGAACACCGCTGGAAGCCGCGGCCTGGTGGACCACCTGATGTCGTGGACTCGAAAGGACCTTTCGTGACTGACCGTGCACCGACTGTTCGGGACCCTCAGCCGCGAGGTCGGTCTGGCGCCTCGCTGTGGGGCGGACGTTTCGCGGGCGGCCCGGCTGGCGTCCTCGTCGAGCTCTCCCGCTCGACCCAGTTCGACTGGAGGTTGGCCCCGTACGATCTCGCGGGCTCGCGTGCCCACGCCCGGGTGCTGCACCGTGCCGGGCTGCTCGACGAGGTGGCCCTGGCCGGGATGCTCGACGCTCTGGAGCGGCTTCGTGCCGATGTGGAGTCTGGCGCCTTTGCCCCGAGCGCGGATGACGAGGACGTCCACTCTGCTCTCGAACGCGGCCTGGTCGAACGTGCAGGGTCCGACCTCGGTGGGCGGCTGCGCGCCGGTCGCTCCCGCAACGACCAGGTTGCCACGCTGTTCCGGATGTATCTGCGCGAGCATGCCCGGGTGGTCGCGGGCTTCGTGCTCGATGTCGTCGACGCGATTGTCGCCCAGTCGGAGGCCAACCGTGGCGTGGCGATGCCAGGTCGCACCCATCTTCAGCACGCTCAGCCGGTGTTGCTCAGCCACCATCTGCTCGCGCATGCGTGGGCGTTGCTCCGCGACGTTGACCGGCTCCGCGACTGGGACCGTCGGGCGGCGGTCTCGCCGTACGGCGCGGGCGCTCTTGCCGGCTCTTCGCTGGGGCTCGACCCTGAGGCTGTTGCTGCGGACCTGGGCTTCTCGTCATCCGTGGAGAACTCGATCGACGGCACCGCGTCCCGGGACTTTGCCGCCGAGTTGGCGTTCGTCCTGGCAATGACTGCGGTGGACGTCTCGCGCTTGGCGGAGGAGGTCGTGCTCTGGGCGACCAAGGAGTTCTCTTTTGTGGTCCTCGACGACGCCTACTCCACGGGGTCGAGCATCATGCCGCAGAAGAAGAACCCGGATGTCGCCG
>JBOFJB010000410.1:0-2911 GCA_051650465.1 Dermatophilaceae bacterium
TGATATCGGATCAGGTAACGATACGCTGGGATCGTGAAGCAGCCGGTCGACCAGGACACCGCCGACGTCATCGCCCTCCTGCGCGAGGCCGTGACGTGGAGCGGCCTGTCGCACAACGCGTTTGCGCGTGCGCTCGGCACCTCCGGGCCCCGGCTGTCGACCTACCTGGCCGGCGAGACGCGTCCGTCCGCGCACTTCGTCATCCGTGCCCGCCGGCTCGGTCAGGCACTCGGCGCCGCCGCGGCCCGCGGGCTGATGACAGCGCCGGCCACCGCGGTTGCCATGCGGGCCGACCTGCGCAGCGGTGACGTCGAGTGGGTCTGGCGGATGCTGGTGCAAGGCCGCGATCACCTCGCCCTGATCCTCGCCGGCCGCGACGCGATGCTCGCCGGCTCCTGGGAGGCCGCGCCGGGCTCCACCGGCTCGGTGGGGTGGGATGCGTTCCTCGCAGCGGTCGTCGCCCACGAGTTCGAGACGGCCGACACGACCGCGCCTCGCTGGTCGCGACGTGCGCCGCTGCCCGAGCCGTGGATGCCGGACCACCCGTTCCTGGACCCGGATCGCGTTCGCGCGTCGACGCCGGCGTGGCTCAGTCGGCACAACATCTACGTCCCGGCCCGTGATCTGGCGGTGGCATGACGCGTTCGCACGAGTTCACCGCCGACGAGATCGCCGAGTTGCTCTCGGAACTCGACGCCCGGCTGCGCGAGCGCAGGGTCCGCGCGTCGATCTCGTCGTCGGCGGTGCCGCGATCGCTGCCAACCGGACTCGCCGACAACGGGTGACCGAGGATGTCGACGCGCTCACCCGTGACGCTGTGGTGATCGAGGAGGCCGCCGCCCTCGCGCACGAGCGAAGGCTGCCGGAGAACTGGCTCAACTCTCGCGCCGGCGCGTGGATGCCACCTTTGCCCGACGGCGTCCTGGACCGGCCTGGTGAGCCCGGCCTCCGGGTCACCTACGCCGACGACGCGTTCCTGCTCGCCACCAAGCTCGTCGCCCAGCGAGCCAAGGATGCCGAGGACGTGCTCGCGCTGGCCGAGCGCGTCGGGATGGTCGCGGCATCACCGGAGCAGCTCGAGGCGCACATCCGTCGCTACTACACCGACGCCGGAGGGCTCGAGCTCATCCTGGACGGCGACGATGTCGACCGGGAGATCGGTCATCTCGCCCAGGACGCCTCCCGCATGCTGAACCGCGCAGCCGCCGACAGCGACGGCACCGGACGGCCCGCCTGACGACCGGCGCTGCTCACGTCATCCGGTCGTGAGTCGACCCGGCGAATCCGGCTCTCCCCGTTGCGCCCGACCGGCCACGAGGCCGCGAAGCGACGGCCATCATCGGATGCAGCGCCTTCGCCGGGGAGGGGCGCAACAACGGCTGCGGGCGGCGGCCGACCGAACCAGGAGGCGAGGTGCTCGGCCGGCGCTTCACCTGCCGCGGTCAGCGCCACCGGCGCGGCCTCGGGCGGAGCCGCCGCCGTCCCGGGGATCGGGACGCCCGCAGCGCTGGCGCTCGCCCTCGGCGACGCCGCCGGCTTCGCCGGGATCGCGGTTCTCTACGTGCTGTCGCTCGCCGAGATCCACGACTTACCGGTGACCGAGCTCGAGCGGCGCCGCACCCTGCTGCTCGGGGTGCTGCTTGGGGTGCTGCTCGGCGACGCGGGCGCGAAGTCTGTCCAGAAGGTCGCCGCGCGGACCGGGCCAGGCGGCACTGGGGGAGGGCTGTGGTCAATGCCGTTCCCGTACAGCCACTTCGACAGGTCCGACATCCACGTGTCCGACCCCATCCGCGAGTCCGACCACACGGATGCCGACGTCCACGCGGCAGCCGATGCCGATGCCGCCGTGGATGTCCGCGCCGACAGCCTGGCATCACTGAGTTCTCAGCAGTCACGCGTCGCGGACCTCGAGGTGTTCGAGGCTCGAACGCGATGTGTCGGGCGGCGTGGTAGAACGCAGCCACGAAGCGGTACCGTGGTTCCATGAGCATGAACATCAAGAGTGATCGAGCGCACGAGCTGGCGCGCCGAGCGGCGGCGCTGGCCGGCACCTCGCAGACAAGTGCCGTCGAGCGTGCCCTGGAGCGCTACCTGCGCGAACTCGAGAACGAGCACGCCGCGGCCACCACGCGAGCGGATGACGTGCTCGCCGCCTTGGACGCGCGGTTCACCGACGACGACCGGGCGGCGCTGCGATCGACCGAGTTGTACGACGACGCCGGTTTGCCCCGGTGATCGTCGACACCTCCGCGCTCGTCGCGATCATCGGTGCCGAACCGGAGCGTGACACGTTCCTCGACGCGATCCGCAGGGCTGATGAGGTCGCGATGTCGGCCGCCACGTACATCGAGTTGGGCGCGGTCGTCGACGGTCGACGCGACCCGGTGGCTAGCCGTCTCGTCGACGACCTCCTGTCTGCGCTGCACATCGAGGTCGTTCCGCTGACGGCGGAGCAGGCCACCGTCGGCCGGGCGGCGTACCGCGACTTCGGCCGGGGTAGCGGCCACCCGGCCCAGCTGAACCTCGGCGACTGCTACTCCTACGCGCTTGCCCGCTGGACCGGTCGTCCGCTCCTCTATAAAGGCGACGACTTCGGCCGCACTGACATCGTGCCGGCCGTGCGATCGACGTCCTGACGACGCACCGCAGCCGGCACACGACGGGAATCGCCGTCATCCGCGCCAGCCCACTGCTGACGCTGCTCGACCGGTGTCAGCAGTGGGCTGGCGCGTCACGGGTCGCTCGCAACGAGTTCGACCTCGTAGCCCGTCGGTGTTCGCCAGGTACGCGCCGTACGTGCCCGGTCCGCCGGCGTGCGGATGCCGGTCGGGGAAGAGCAGCGTCCAGCCGTGTGCAGCCGAACTCGGTGAGCAGCCAGCTCCACTCGGCAATCGCCCGCACCGAGTCGGGC
>JBOFJB010000411.1:0-18853 GCA_051650465.1 Dermatophilaceae bacterium
GCCAGGAGGGCCTCACCCGCAACATGTCTACGGCGGAGATCGTCGAGCAGGTCGTCGGCGCCGCGCGCCTGCTCCGGCACGGCGGTCTCCCCGAGCTCGCCGGTGGCGCAACCGGTTTCGCCGAGCTCGGTGACGAGAGTGGCGAGACCGATCGGACCGGCGAGACCGATCGGACCGGCGGGGCCGCCGAGGTGCCGGATGAGGCCAGCGCCGGCTCGGCGTCATCCGGCACCTCTCGTCGGTCCCGGGTGAGCAACGTCGTCTTCATGGGCATGGGGGAGGCGCTCGCCAACTACCCGGCGTCGATCGGCGCGATCCGCCGGCTCGTCGAGGCGCCGCCGTCAGGTCTGGGCATCTCGGCGCGCGGGGTGACGATGTCGACCGTCGGGCTCGTCCCCGGTATCGACCGGCTCGCCGCCGAGGGAATCCCCGTGACGCTCGCGCTGTCGCTACACGCACCCGACGACGAGCTGCGCGACGAGCTCGTGCCGGTCAACACCCGATGGAAGGTCGATGAGGCCATCGACGCCGCGAAGCGTTACCACGACGCCACCGGCCGGCGAGTGAGCATCGAGTACGCGCTGATCCGCGACGTCAACGACCAGGCCTGGCGGGCCGATCTGCTCGGCGAGAAGCTCGCCGCGCGAGGCCGGGGGTGGGTGCACGTCAACCCGATCCCGCTCAACCCGACGCCGGGCTCGCGGTGGACGGCATCCCGGCGTGGGGTGGAGCAGCAGTTCGTCGAGCGGCTGCGGGCGCACGGCATCCCGACGACGGTGCGCGACACCCGGGGGTCCGACATTGACGGAGCCTGCGGCCAGCTCGCCGCCTCGACGGCCTGAGACCCGCGTCCGGCGAGCCGTTGCGCATCCGGCTCCGAGGGCGCGCGGCTACGCGGGCCTGGTCGCGCGGCTACGCGGGCATCGGCGCCGGTTCAGGATGTGGCCAGGAGGCCTGCGGCGTCGTCGACGTCGTCGACGAGGTGCAGCCGGTCGGCCATCGGGCGGCCCGCGGCGAGAGCGGTGAGCGCCGGCCACACCGGCAGCGTCTCGGTCCAGTGCCGTCGGCCGACGAGCACCAGGCGGGGGAGCGGGCCGCCGCGGTCGCGGCCGTAGTAAAGCGGCGTCGCCGCCTGGAACACCTCCTGCACGGTGCCCGCGGCGCCCTCGAGCACCACGACCCCGGCGGTGCACCGGGCGAGCAGGCCGTCCTCGCGGATGGCGTTCGAGAAGTACTTCGCGATGCCCGTGCAGAACACGTTCGGCGGCTCGTGGCCGTAGAACCAGGTGGGGATGCCGATGCTCCGCACCCGGGCGTCGGGCGTCGGCGTGGCGAGCAGGGCGTCGTGCAGGTCGAGCGCGACGCGAGCCCAGGCGGTGAGGTCGGGCGCGAATCGCGGTGTCTCGCAAAGGTGCCGGAGTGCGTCGGTGAGCGCACCGTCATCCGTGGCGAAGGCGCCGAGGTTGGCCGCCTCCATCGCGCCGGGCCCGCCGCCGGTGGCGACGACCAGACCGGCCGCCGCCAGCGCGTGGCCCAGCCGGGCCGCGTTCTCGTACCCGGCGGTGCCGCGAGCGAGCGCGTGCCCGCCCATGACGCCGACCACGGGCGCCGCGCCGAGCGCTTCGGTGAGGGCGTCGCTCATCGAGTCGTCGTGCACCGCCCGCAGCAGCGTGACGTAGGCGTCGTGGTGGGCCCGCCCGTCACGGAACCAGCGGTAGGCGCGCGCGTCCGGGGTGGCGTCGTAGCCGTGCTCGCGCAGCCCGGCGTACAGTTCACCGGGCTGGTAGAGGCTCGCGCGGTAGGGGTTGACCGGCACGGACGGGTCGGTCGGGAAGACGAGGGCGCCGTGGGCGCGCAGGTGCGCGTCGAGTGCCGCGGTGAGCCGCCCGCCGAGGACGATCGCGCCTTCGACGTCGTCCCGGCGCAGCAGCGCGGCCTCGTGTCTGGTGAGGTCGAGGTCCTGGATCCGGATGCCGCGGAGCGGCGTCCCGTCGGCCAGCACCGCATCCAGCGCCGGCAGGCTCTCGATCTCGCGCACCCGGCGAACCTAGCGTGCGAAGCGAGTCGGCATCCCCGCTCGTCGAGCGGTGGCGACCCGCAGAGCGTCAGCCCGGGTGTCTCTGCGTGCTGCCACCGCTCGACGCGGCGGACCGAGGCTGGACCCGGGGCCGGTCGCTCGACACCGGGGTCAGTGGCCACCGCCGGTCAGCCGGCCGAGGATGCCGCCGAGCCGCGCTGGTCGGCCGGTCCGGGCCTCCTCCGCGTCGGCTGCTGCGGCGAGTCGCAGGCCGGCGTTCACGCCGAGCCAGCGCAGCGGCTCGGGCTCCCACCGCGGAGAGCGGTGGCCGACCCAGGGCAGCGTCGTGAGCGCCGACTCGCGGCCGAGCACCAGGTCGGCCAACGTCCGCCCGGCGAGGTTGCTGGCCGCCACCCCGTCGCCGACGTAGCCGCCGGCCCGGCCGGTGCGCGTGGCCGGGTCCCAGCCGACCGACGGGTGCCAGTCGCGTGGGATGCCGAGCGGCCCGCCCCAGGCGTGGGTGAACCGCGCGCCGCCGAGTTGCGGCAGCATGGCCCGCAGGTAGCCACGTAGCGCCGCGAACACCCGCTCGTCGGAGTCGAACCCGGGCCGCACCGCGGACCCCCAGTGGTACGGCGCGCCGCGGCCTCCGAAGACCAGGCGGGCGTCATCGGTGCGCTGGCCGTACACCACGACGTGCCCGTGGTCGGCGAACACCTCACGGCCGGCGAGCCCGATGCGCGACCACTGCTCGTCGGCGAGCGGCTCGGTGGCGACGACGAGGGAGTAGACCGGCGCAAGGTCGCGTTCGTGCCCGGCGAGTTCGGGCGTCCAGGCCTCCGCGCCGAGCACCACCGAGCGCGCCGACACGCGCCGGCCGCCGTCCAGCACTACGACCCCGTCACCGGCCCGGATGACGCGCACCCCCTCCACGACCCGGCCGCCCATCCGGCGCACCGCCGCGGCGAGGCCGTCGACGAGTCGCTTCGGGTGGACCCGCGCACAGTGCGGGGTGAACGTCGCGCCGAGCGCGTCGGGGGCGGCGAGCCGATCCTGGGCCGCATCGGCCTCGAGCCACCTGGTGCCGGTGCCCCACGACTCCTCGTGCGCTACCGATCTACGTGCTCGCTCGGCCTGGGCCGGGGTGCGCGCGAGAATGACCGCGCCCCCTTTGGTGAAGCCAGAGCCCAGTGATTCCGCCTCGTCGACGCGGCCCACTTCGTCGACGGTGTCCCGCAGTGCGGCGAGTTGGGCACGCGCGGCGTCCCGCCCGTGCCGCGCGGCGATCGTCGCCGGCGATACCGGCCAGAGTGCCGAGACCCAGCCGCCGTTGCGCCCGCTCGCTCCGAACCCGACGTGCTCGGCCTCGAGCACCAGCACGTCGAGCGACGGCCGCTGCCGCAGGAGGTAGTAGGCGGTCCAGAGTCCGGTGTAGCCGCCGCCCACGATGGCGACCTCGACCGCGTGGGGGAGCGGGTCGGCATCCGCGGACGTGAGCGGCCCGGCACCGACCGGCGGTTCCCACCACAGCGGCGCAGTGCCGGTGGGAGGTGCGGATCCGCGCATGCTCAGAGGTGGTTCTCGGCCTCGGTGAGCACCGAACGGAGCCGGCGTTCGATCTCGTCGAACTCTGCCGGCCCCATCGTCAGCGGCGGGGCGAGCTGCACGACCGGGTCGCCGCGGTCGTCGGCGCGGCAGTAGAGGCCGGCGTCAAACAGCGCCTTGGAGAGGAAGCCGCGAAGCAGCCGCTCGGACTCGGCGTCGTCGAACGTCTCGCGAGTCGCCTTGTCCTTGACCAACTCGATGCCGTAGAAGTAGCCGGCCCCGCGCACATCGCCGACGAGCGGCAGGTCGAGCAGCTTCTCCAGGGTCCTCTTGAAGGCCGGGGCGTTCTCCTTGACTGAGATGTTCAGGCCCTCGGCGTCGAAGATGTCGAGGTTGGCCATCGCCGCCGCGCACGACACCGGGTGGCCGCCCCAGGTGTAGCCATGCGGGAAGTACGTGGTGCCGCTACGGAACGGCTCGAAGAGCCGCTCGCTCGCGATCATCAACCCGAGTGGCGCGTAACCGCTGGTGACTCCTTTGGCGGTGGTGATGATGTCGGGCACGTAGCCGAAGTCGTCGCAGGCGAACATCGAGCCGATCCGGCCGAAGGCGCAGATCGTCTCATCGGAGACGAGCAGCACGTCGTACTCGTCGCAGATCTCGCGGACCCGGTCGAAGTAACCGGCCGGTGGCGGGAAGCAGCCACCGGAGTTCTGTACCGGCTCGAGGAACACGGCCGCGACCGAGTCGGGGCCCTCGAACTCGATCGCTTCGGCGATCCGGTCGGCGGCCCAGCGGCCGAACGCCTTCTCGTCGTCGCGCAGGTGCTCCGGTGCGCGGTAGAGGTTGGTGTTCGGCACTTTGTGAGTGCCCGGCACCAGGGGCTCGAAGTCGACCTTGGCCGCGGGGATGCCGGTGATCGACAGCGCACCCTGCGGCGTGCCGTGGTACGCCACCGAGCGGGAGATGACTTTGTGCTTGGTCGGCTTCCCGGTGAGTTTGAAGTACTGCTTGGCGAGCTTCCACGCGCTCTCGACCGCTTCGCCGCCGCCGGTGGTGAAGAACACCCGGTTGAGGTCGCCGGGGGCGTAGCCGGCGAGCCGCTCTGCGAGTTCGATGGCCCGGGGGTGGGCGTACGACCAGAGTGGGAAGAACGCCAACTCGGACGCCTGCTTCGCCATCGCCTCGGCGATTTCCGTGCGCCCGTGCCCGACGTTGGTGACGAACAGACCAGCGAGGCCGTCGAGGTATTCGTTGCCGCGGTCGTCCCAGATCCGCCAGCCCTCGCCACGGGTAATGATGGGGACGCGGTGCCCGAGGCCGCCCTCGTTCTGGCCCTCGAACACCGAGTGCCGAGTGAAGTGCATCCAGAGGTGGTCGCGGGCAGCGTCGGAGTAGGTGGTGCCGGCGGGCGTAAGCCGATCCGCCAGCGACTCCCGGACAGATGCGGGCTCGATAGTCATCGCGTTCCCCAGTTGTAGTGCTGCTTGTTGAGTTTCAGGTACACGAAGGTCTCCGTCGTGCGCACACACGGCAGTGCGCGGATCCGGCGAGTGATGAGATCGAGCAGGTGGTCGTCATCCTCGCAAACGACCTCGGCGAGGATGTCGAAACTGCCGGCGGTGGTGACCACGTAGTCGACCTCGCGCATCTCGGTGAGCGCCTCACCGAGGGCGATGATGTCGCCCTCAGCCCGGATGCCGATCATCGCCTGTCGCCGGAATCCCACCTGGAGTGGGTCGGTGACCGCGACGATCTGCATCACTCCGGCGTCGAGGAGGCGTTGCACCCGTTGGCGCACCGCTGCCTCGGACAGCCCGACCACCTTGGCGATCGCCGCGTAGGACTGTCGACCGTCCTCCTGGAGCAACTCGATGATCCGCTTCGCGGTGTCGTCCAACCGCGTTTCGGTGGTCGGACGGCCGACAGCGGTCTCGCGAGGCATAGCGTCATCGTGGCTGCCCGGTCACGTCCGGCGCAAGTGCTGTTGCACGGAATCAGCGCAGAATGGCCACAATTTCGTTACTTTCGGCGGAGCGAAGCGGCCGAACCCTAGTGATTCCGGTGCTGCGCGGGCTAGAGTCCGAACATCGGACACCGGTCGCGACGGGCGAGATCGCTCGCATGCTCCGCACGACGCGAACGACCGATCGCATGACGTCACGTCCGCAGGAACCAGGAAGTGCATCGCTGATGAGCCAACCTCGCACGCTCCGTAACTTCGTCGGTGGGCAGCACATTGACCCGCGCGCCGACGCCCGTAGCGAGGTCGTCAATCCGGCCACTGGTGAGGTCGTCGCCTCGGCGCCGGTCAGTGGCGCCGACGACGTCGATGCCGCGTACTCGGCGGCCGAGCAGGCGTTCGGCGACTGGGGCCGCACCACACCCGGCGAACGGCAGCAGGCGCTGCTGAGGATCGCCGACGCCGTCGAGGCGCGAGCCGGCGAACTCGTCCGGCTCGAGTCCGAGAACACCGGAAAGATCGAGGCGCTCACCACGAGCGAGGAGATTCCTCCGATGGTCGACCAGCTCCGGTTCTTCGCCGGTGCCGCACGGATGCTCGAAGGCAAGGCCGCCGGGGAGTACCTCGCGGGGCACACCTCGTGGGTCCGCCGCGAGCCGGTCGGTGTCGTCGGCCAGGTCACCCCGTGGAATTACCCCCTCCTGATGGCGGTGTGGAAGATCGCACCGGCACTTGCCGCCGGCAACACTGTCGTGTTGAAGCCCAGTGACACCACGCCCGAGACCACGCTGCTGCTCGCCGAGATCGCCGCCGAGCACCTCCCGCCCGGCACGCTCAACGTGGTCACCGGTGACCGCGACACCGGCCGTCTGGTCGTCGAGCACCCGACGGCCGCCATGGTGGCGATCACCGGGTCGGTGCGCGCCGGCGCGGCGGTCGCCGCCAGCGCGGCTCCGCAGGTCAAGCGCGTCCATCTCGAACTCGGTGGCAAAGCGCCGGTGGTCGTGTTCGACGACGCCGACATCGAGGCTGCGGTCGAGGGCATCGCCGTCGCAGGTTATTTCAACGCCGGGCAGGACTGCACCGCCGCCACTCGGGTTCTTGCCGCGCCCGGCATCCATGACGACTTCGTCGCGGCGTTGGCTGAGTACGCGACGAACTCGGCACCGGTCGGTCGCCCGGATGACGCTGACGCCCTCTTCGGCCCGGTCAACAATGCGACTCAACTCGCGCGGGTCAGCGGGTTCATCGAGCGACTGCCGGCGCATGCGCGGGTGGCCGCCGGCGGCAACCGGGTCGCCGCGCTCGGCGACGGCTTCTTCCTCGAGCCGACCGTGCTCTCCGGCCTGCTCCAGGATGACGAGGCCGTCCAGAACGAGATCTTCGGGCCGGTCATCACCGTGCAACGGTTTACCGACGAGGACGAGGCGCTGCGTTGGGCCAACGGGGTCGACTACGGCCTGGCCTCCTCGGTCTGGACCAGGGACTTCGGGCGCGCGATGCGGATGAGCAAGGCGCTCGATTTCGGATGCGTCTGGATCAACACTCATATCCCGCTGGTGGCCGAGATGCCGCACGGCGGGTATAAGAAGTCCGGTTACGGCAAGGACCTGTCGATGTACGGGTTCGAGGACTACACCCGGATCAAGCATGTGATGGCGAACATCGACTCGTGACCCAGCCTCGACCCGACTAGCCCCGCTCGACATCCGCTCGTAACATGCGGCGACGCACCATCGACCGACATCCCTCGGAACTACCCAAGGAGACACCGATGACCGACTCCACCTCTCCCGACCTGAATTCGCCGGCCGTCAGGGCAGCTCTCCTCCGGGGCCTGACGACGCGCCGTTCCGTCATGGCCGGCGCGGTCGGGCTCGGCGCGCTGACCCTCGCCGGCTGTGGCAGCGAGGGCACCGCCAGCAACGCCAGCGGCAGCGCCACGCCGACGGCTAAGGCAGCCGAGGACCTCAGCGACACCGAGAAGATCGTCAAGTGGTCGAACTGGCCGGAGTACATCGACCTCGCCGACGACGGGAAGACCCGTCCCACCCTCGATGCCTTCACCAAAGAGACCGGCATCAAGGTCGAGCTCACCGAGGACTACAACGACAACGACGAGTTCTACGCCAAGGTGCGCCCGCTGCTCGCCGGTGGCAAGGACACCGGCCGCGACGTCTGGTGTAGCACCGACTGGCTGGTGGCTCGCCTGATCCGCCAGGGGTACGTACAGCCGCTGGACTACGCGAACGTCCCCAACGGGAAGGCCAACCTCGACGCTTCACTCGTCGACGTCGAGTTCGACCCCGGCCGCAAGTTCTCCCTTCCGTGGCAGAGCGGCTTCGCGGGGATCGCCTACAACCTCGACGCCACCGGTGGCGCCAAAGTCGAGACGATGACCCAGTTGCTCACCGACCCGAAACTCAAGGGGAAGGTCACCTTGCTCTCCGAGATGCGCGACACCGTGGGGTTGGTGCTGATGGAGCAGGGCAAGGATCCCGCGGACTTCACCGACGCCGACTTCGACGCGGCGATCGAGATGATCCAGAAGGCCAAGGACGCCGGCCAGATCGCGCGCTTCACCGGCAACGACTACACCGATGGCCTGACCAGCGGCGACATCGCGGCGTGCGTTGCCTGGACCGGCGACGTCGCCCAGGTCCGGCTCGAGAACAGCAAGGTGGAGTACGTCGTTCCCGAGGCGGGCTGCACGCTGTGGTCCGACAACTTCGTCATCCCCGCCCTCGCCAAGCACAAGAAGAACGCCGAGATGCTCATCGACTACTACTACCAGCCGGCCGTGATGGCCGAGGTCGAGGCCTACGTCAACTACATCCCGCCGGTGAAGGGCACGGCCGCAGAGTTGGCCAAGATCGACCCTGAACTCGCGAAGAACCCGCTCATCGTCCCGCCCGCGGACGTGCTCGCCCGAGCGCGGGTCTTCCGCGGACTGAGCGCGGACGAGGAGACGAAGTACAACCGCGCGTTCTCCGACCTCACCGCAAGCTGATGACTGCCGACGGCGGCGGCGACCTCCGGCTCGTCGGTCTCGCGAAGTCGTTCGGTGACTTCACCGCGGTCCAGCCGCTCGACCTCACCATCGCGCAAGGCTCGTTTTTCGCGCTGCTCGGCCCGTCCGGCTGCGGAAAGACCACGACCTTGCGCATGGTTGCCGGGTTGGAGCCGCCGTCGGCGGGCAGCATTCTCATCGGTGCGGACGACATCACCGGGAGTCGCGCGCACCAGCGCAGCGTCAACACGGTGTTCCAGTCCTATGCGCTCTTCCCGCATATGAACGTCCTCGACAACGTGGCGTTCGGTCTGCGGCGGCGCGGCGACAAGGAAGCCAAGGCGAAGGCGCAGGCAGCGCTCGACCTCGTCCAACTCGGGTCATCTGCGGCGAAGCGCCCGCAACAACTCTCGGGTGGGATGCAGCAGCGGGTGGCTCTCGCGCGGGCTGTGGTGAACCGGCCCGACGTGCTGTTGCTCGACGAGCCGTTGGGTGCACTCGACCTCAAGTTGAGGCGGCAGATGCAGGTCGAACTCAAACGCATCCAGTCCGAGGTAGGTCTGACCTTCATCCACGTCACGCACGACCAGGAGGAGGCCATGACCATGGCCGACACCGTGGCGGTGATGAACCATGGGCGGATCGAGCAGATGGGTGCGCCGGAGGTGCTCTACGACCTGCCCAGGTCGGCCTTCGTCGCCAACTTCGTCGGCCAATCCAACATGGGTCTCGGAACGGTCGTCGACCGCGACGGTGAGAACCTCGTGGCCGCGGTGGCCGGTACCCGTGTTCGGGTACCGGCCGCGCGCAGCACCCGCACCGACGGGCCGGTCTTCTTCGGCATCCGCCCCGAGAAGGTCCGCATCCACACGGCCCAACCTGCGGGTGCCGGCAACGACCTGAAGGCGACCGTCGCCGATGTGTCGTTCACCGGTGTCGCGACGCAGTACCTGGTCGTCACCGAGAGCGGCTCTACCTGGACCGTCTACGAGCAGAACCTCGATGTGCAGCCCGAGACCACCCGTCCCGGTGACGTTGTCTGGCTTGCCTGGGACCCGGCGCATGCGTTCGCTGTCGACCCCGACGAGGTCGCCGCCAGGGAGGCTGCCGAGGTGACCGGATGACGGCCACGGCCCCGGCCGTACAGACACCCGCCGCACCGGCCCGGCGGCGCACCAACTGGGTGCCGTACGCCCTGCTCGCACCCGGCCTGCTGTGGCTGTCCGTCTTCTTCGTCGTGCCGATGCTCACCCTGGCCTCGCAGTCGCTTCAGGAAGGGTCGGTCGAGGCGGGGTACACCTTCACCGGGAACGTCGGCATCTATGCGGACGCGGTCGCGAAGTACTGGCCGCAGCTTTCCCGGTCGGCGGGCTACGCCGCTGCTGCCACCGTTCTCGCACTGCTGCTGGCGTACCCACTCGCGTACTACATGGCGCAGAAGGCCGGCCGCTGGAAGAACGTCATGTTGGTGCTGGTCATCGCGCCGTTCTTCACCAGTTTCCTCATCCGCACCCTGGCGTGGCGGACCATCCTCTCGGACAACGGACCGGTCACCGATGTCGCCCAAGCCATCGGGCTGACCGACCTGCTCCAGGTGCTGACGCTGACCAACAACGACACGCTGCTGTCGTCCAAGTTCGCGGCGATCGCCGGCCTCACGTACAACTTTCTGCCCTTCATGATCCTGCCGTTGTACACGTCGCTGGATCGCCTCGACCCACGCCTTGTCGAGGCTGCCGGCGACCTCTACGCGTCCCCGTGGCAGGCGTTCCGTCGGGTCACCTGGCCAATCTCGCTGCCCGGAGTCGTCGCTGGGACGTTGCTGACCTTCATCCCGGCCGCCGGTGACTTCATCAACTCCAAACTGCTCGGCAACACCCAAACGGTGATGATCGGCCAGGTGATCGACCGGCAGTTCCTCCAGGTGCTCGACTACTCGCTCGCCGCAGCGCTCTCGTTCATTCTGCTGGTGACCATCCTCGTGCTGGTCACCGCCTATGTGCGCCGCGCCGGCACCGAGGAGTTGGTCTGAGATGGCGTGGCTGCGCCGCAACCTGCTGCTGCTCGCGTCGGTGGCCGTGCTCGGGTACATGCTCATTCCCAACGTCGTCGTCGCGGTGTTTTCGTTCAACGACCCGGTCGGGCGGTTCAACTACACCTGGACGAAGTTCTCCACCGACGCGTGGACCGACCCGTGCGGTGCCCCCGGTATCTGCGAGTCCCTGGGCCTCTCGCTGCGCATCGGCGTGGTCGCGTCGCTGGTGGCCACGGCGCTCGGTACAGCGATTGCCTTCGCCCTCGGCCGTTACCGGTTCCGAGGACGGTCGGGCACCAACCTGCTGATCTTCATGCCGATGGCTACCCCAGAAGTGGTCATGGGCTCCAGCCTGCTGACGCTCTTCCTCATGCTCGGACTGCCGGCGGGCGGCGTGGCCATCACCATCGCACACATCATGTTCTGTGTGTCGTTCGTCGTGGTTGCGGTCAAGGCCCGGGTCGCCACCCTCGACCCCCGTCTGGAGGAGGCCGCTGCCGACCTCGGAGCGAACCCGCTGCAGACCTTCCTGCGGGTGACGTTCCCGCTCGCGCTACCCGGCATCGTCGCTGGGGCGCTGCTCGCGTTCTCGCTGAGTTTCGACGACTACATCATCACCAACTTCAATGCCAGCCCCAGTTCGATCACCTTCCCGATGTACGTCTGGGGGGCGGCGCAGCGTGGTGTCCCGGTGCAGGTCAACGTCATCGGCACGCTGATGTTCCTGCTCGCGCTCGCCGTGGTCGTCATCGGTCAGATGTTTGCCAGGCGGCAGGAGCGGGCGCGCGCCTGACCGTCACCGACTCACGATCTCGACAGCGCTCAACAGAGAGGGTCTACCCCAAATGCGTGTCCTCATGGTCGGCGCCGGCGGCGTCGGTGACGCGGCTGCCAGGATCGCGGCCGAGCGGTCGTACTTCGAGGCGTGGGTCGTCGCCGATCACGACATCGCCCGCGCGGACCGCACCGTGGCCGCGGTGACCGAGCGTCATCCGGGAGAGACGCGGTTCTCCAGCGCCGAGGTCGACGCCGCCGACGCGGCCGCAGTCGAGGCGCTGGCCCGGGAGGTGGGCGCAACCCACGTGTTCAACGCGGTCGACCCACGGTTCGTCCTGCCGCTCTTCGAGGGCGCGCTCGCTGCCGGCGCCGACTACCTCGACATGGCGATGAGCCTGTCCCGCCGGCATCCCACCGAGCCACACGCGAAGGTGGGCGTCAAACTCGGCGACGAGCAGTTCGCGCACGCGCAGCGGTGGGATGACACCGGCCGGCTCGCGCTCGTGGGGATCGGGGTCGAGCCGGGGCTTTCGGACGTGTTCGCCCGCTACGCCGCCGACCACCTGTTCGCCGAGATCGACGAGCTCGGTACCCGCGACGGCGCGAACCTCGTCATCCGCGACGAGGACGGGAACGAGGTTTTCGCGCCCGGTTTTTCGATGTGGACGATCATCGAGGAGTGCCTCAACCCGCCGGTGGTGTGGGAGAAGGCGCGGGGCGGTGAGCCGGACGGCGGCTGGTTCACCCTCCCGCCGTTCAGCGAGCCCGAGGTGTTCGAGTTCCCCGGAGGCATCGGTCCGGTCGAGTGCGTGCACGTCGAGCACGAGGAGGTGCTCCTCATGCCGCGCTGGGTCGACGCGAAGCGGGTCACCTTCAAGTACGGCCTCGGCGAGGAGATGATCGGCATCCTCCGCACCCTGCACACCCTCGGGCTGGACCGGGTCGACCCGGTGAACGTCCGCGGGGTGGAGGTCAGTCCGCGCGACGTGGTGGCAGCGGTGCTGCCGGACCCGCTGACCATCGGGCCGCGGATGGAGGGGCGCACCTGCGCGGGCGTGTGGGTCACCGGCACGGGAAAGGACGGCGCACCCCGGCGCACCTACCTGTACCACCTCGTCGACAACGCCGACTCGATGCGCGACTACGAGGCGCAATGCGTGGTGTGGCAGACCGCGGTCAACCCGGTGGTGGCCCTGGAACTGCTTGCCACCGGCGTCTGGAGCGGCTCGGGGGTGCTCGGCCCGGAAGCGTTCGACGCTGTGCCATTTCTCGACCTCCTTGCCGCCCCGAAGCCGCAGGGCTACGGCTCGCCATGGGGGATGGAGGACCGCTGACTATGGTCACCAGGATGGCGACGAACACCGAGAAGTTGCTCGACGAGGTCCGTACCGGCCTGCTCATCGGCGGGTCCTGGCGCGAGGCGTCCGGCGGGGCGCGCTTCGACGTCGAGGACCCCGCGACTGGCGAGGTGCTCGCCACCTGCGCTGACGCGACGCCGGATGACGGCCTCGCCGCGCTGGCCGCCGCTGCCGACGCGCAGCCGGCCTGGGCCGCTGTTGCCCCACGTGAGCGTGGCGAGATCCTGCGTCGGGCTTTCGAGGCGGTGACGGCGCGCGCCGACGACTTCGCCTTGCTGATGACGCTCGAGATGGGCAAGGCGGTGCACGAGGCCAAGGGCGAGGTGACCTACGGTGCCGAGTTCTTCCGGTGGTTCTCCGAGGAGGCGGTGCGCATCCACGGCCGCTGGTCGACCGCACCGAATGGCGCCACTCGGCTGCTGACGATGAAACAGCCGGTCGGCCCGACGCTGATGATCACGCCATGGAACTTCCCCCTCGCGATGGGCACCCGCAAGATCGGCCCGGCCATCGCCGCCGGCTGCACGATGGTGGTCAAGCCGGCGCACGAGACACCACTGACCATGCTGCTGCTCGCCGCGGTGCTGCAGGAGTGCGGGCTCCCCGACGGCGTGCTCAACGTGGTCACCACCACGCACAGCGGCGCGGTGTGCGAGCCCGTCATCCGCGACCAGCGGCTGCGCAAACTCACCTTCACCGGCTCGACCGCGGTGGGCAAGAAGTTGGTCGAGCAGTCGGCTGAGCAACTGCTCCGGGTATCGATGGAACTCGGCGGCAACGCGCCGTTCCTCGTGTTCGAGGATGCCGACCTGGATGCCGCCGTCGACGGCGCGATGCTCGCGAAGATGCGCAATATCGGCGAGGCATGCACCGCTGCCAACCGGTTCTTCGTGCACGACTCGCTCGCCGACGAGTTCGCCGGGCGGCTCGCTCAGCGGATGGGTGCGCTCACCGTCGGCCGCGGCACCGAGGAGGGGGTCGATGTCGGCCCGCTGGTCAGCGCGAAGCAGCGCGCCGCGGTGCACGAACTCGTCACCGACGCTGTCGACCGCGGCGCCGCCGTGCTCACCGGCGGTCACCCGCTCGACGGCCCGGGCCACTTTTACGCGCCGACGGTACTCACCGGGGTGCCGGATGGCGCGCGCGCCCTTCGCGAGGAGATCTTCGGCCCGGTCGCGCCGGTCGTCCCGTTCACCGACGAGGCCGACGCGGTCGCCAAGGCGAATAGCACCGAGTACGGCCTGGTCGGTTACCTGTACTCGCGCGACCATGCGCGCGTCATCCGGGTCGCCGAGGCGCTGGAGTTCGGCATGGTCGGGGTGAACACCGGCATCGTGTCGAACCCGGCGGCACCGTTCGGCGGGGTCAAGCAGTCCGGGTACGGCCGCGAGGGCGGATTCGAGGGTATCGACGAGTACCTCGAGACCAAGTACGTCGGCCTCGCCCTCTAACCCATGGATGCCGAGGCGGCCGTTGCGCTTTCAGGCGACGGTCCCGCCGACCTGGGCGTGTGCTCGGATCTCGTCGAGGATGACGATCGGCCCGGTCGACATCAGCGCTGGTAAACAACTGCGGGAGTACCGCCTTGAGATCGTCGCAGGTCGGAGACTGCCAGCGGGCTCATCGCGGGAGTGCCTGGAAGTGCTCCTCGCACGGCTGACGGTGCCCGGCTTCGAGACCGCCAACTCGGCGGGCGACAGTCGTCGCCAGATCGGCGCAACCTCAGAGGAGGTCGGCGATCTCGTCATCGGCCGCAGCGGCGGTCTCCCGCTGACGGGCGAAACGCTCGGCGAGTTCTCGACGGTCGCGCTGGTGCTGTCGCCGTCGCGAACGAACCGACTCAAGCGGAGCAGCACATCGCGGAGTTCTGGGCCGGCCGTGGCGCGCGCGAACGTCTCGACCGTGTCGAGCTGGTCAGACGGGATGGTGGTGGTCCGAGGGTGTGCATGGCGGGCTACCTCGTCAAAGTCGCAAGTGACGTAGATGTCATAGATGACATCAGCGCACGCGGACCAGGTGGCGAAGCCACCTGTGAGTGCTGCCCGCCCGACTCGGTGAAAGGGACTGAGCCCGAGGGCCATTCGGCTGACTCCGGGGTGATGTGGCGCCATCCATGACGCGCCGGAGGCCATCATGACCGCCATGAGTCAGATTTCCCGAACCGATCCGGCGCACCGCCCCAGCCGGCGGCGTTCGGTGCAGGACCTGCTCGACGAGACCGACTCCGCGCTGCGTCGCGGCGCACGGGCCGGCTCGTCGGTGTGGCCGACCGGCTTCGACCTCCTCGACGCCGCGCTCGGCGGCGGCATCCGCTCCGGCGAATTGGTGTTGCTGGCCGGCGGGGAGTCGACGGGCAAAACGACCTTCGCCATGCAGGTGGCCCGTCACGCGGTGGCCGCCGGCCGCCGCGCGCTGGTGTTCTCCTACGAGCACGAGGCACACACGCTGGTGCAGCGGCTGCTCTCCCTCGAGGCCGCCTACGCCGCCGACGACCAGATCGTCCCCGCCGACCGGCCCGCCGACGTGTCGACCATCCGGGGTGTCTTCGAGGCCGACGAGCCCGACCGCCGCGGTCTGTCCAGGAGCCTCGGCACCCTGGCGTTCGGCGTCGCGGCGCTCGACTCGATGCAGGGCTGGGCCGAGCGGCTGGAGGTGTTCGAGGGCGACTCGCACCTGACCGCCAAGGACATCGCGGCGGCCGTCGCAGCCGAGGTCGAGTCGACGGGAGAGGCGCCGATCGTCATCGTCGACTACCTCCAGAAGGTCGCCGTGCGAGGACACTTCGACGAGGCATCCCGGGTGACCGTGGTCACCGAGACGTTCAAGGACGTCGCCCTCGAGCTTGGCTGTCCGGTGCTCGCCATCACCGCCGCCGACCGTGACAGTCTCGGCGCCGGTCGACGGATGCGCACCCGCGACCTGCGCGGGTCCTCGGCGCTGGCCTACGAGGCCGACGTCGTCCTGGTGCTGGCGAGCAAGGAGAGTGTGGTCGCCCGCGAGTACCTCGTGTACGACGTGGGGAACCTGGCCCGGTTCCGGCGCTGGTCGGTGGTGTCGGTCGAGAAGAACCGGCATGGCATGAGCGGCATCGAGCTCGAGCTCGAGAAGGACTTCGAGCACGGCAGGTTCCACCCGAAGGACCAGCCAGTCGCCGAGCGGCTCATCGAGGAGCGGGTCCTCGCACCATGATCGACGCGGCGTTCTGCCGCCGTGCGATCGACGTCCGGCTGCTGACGAACCGCAGCCCAGGAGGTGACCTGCCCGGCGGCGCGGCAGTCGCTTGCGCGTGTGCCGCCAGGCCACGATCGAGTGGTCTCGCCGGGACTGCGGCGACAATGGCGGGATGACGACCGGTACCCGAATGTCGGCCCGTTCTGTCGCGGTCATCGTCGCGGCGGTCGCCGCGGTCCTGCTCATCGCGCTCTGGAGTGGCGGCGGTGTCGGCGCACCGGGTCCGGCGGTCGACGCGAGCACCTCAGGCGCCGAGCGCGACGTGGCGAGGGGCGGCGCGTCATCCGCCCTGCCGACCGTCGCCGACACACCGGCGTCCCGGCTGGTCACGGTGGCGGAGAGCCGGCTACCTCGTGAGGCGACCAGCACGCTCGCGCTGGTGCGAGCGGGCGGCCCCTACCCGTATGAGCAGGACGACGGGGTCTTCGGGAACCGCGAGCGGCTACTGCCACGACAGCCCGGCGGTTACTACCGGGAGTACACCGTCGAGACACCAGGTGAGGATGACCGCGGCCCACGTCGCCTGGTGGTCGGCGAGGGCGGTGACATTTACTGGACGACCGACCACTACGCCTCGTTCCGGCAGGTGCAGGTCGGCCGGTGATCCGTCACCTCGGGCCGCGGGTCGACCTCGACGGCCTGCTCGCCGACGCCTGCGCGGAGCGCCGGGAGGTCTGGGTCGTGCGCGCCTCCGAGACCAAGGCCGGCACCCTCGGCGCGTTCGCCGACGCGCTCGATCTGCCGGCCTGGTTCGGCGGCAACCTCGACGCGCTCGCCGACTGTCTCGATCAGTTCGCTCGCGACGCACCGGGGGAGGGTGAACTCGTGGTCGACCGACTGGCCGCACTCAGCAGCGCGGACCCAGCTGCCGCGGCTGCGCTGCAGGAACTGCTCGCCGAGGTCGCCCGGGCATATCCCCGGTTCCACGTCACCGTCGTCGACCGCTGACAATGGCTTGGTGACCCCACGCACCGTCGCCATCCTCGGCTCGACTGGCTCGATCGGCACCCAGGCGCTCGAGGTGGTCGCGGCGCATCCTGGCCGGTTCCAGGTTGTCGCCCTCGCAGCAGGCGGCAACATCGACCTGCTCGCCCGCCAGGCCGTGGAGCACGACGTGCCGTTCGTCGCGGTGGCCACCGGCGCGGCGGAGGATGTGCGGGCAGCGATCGGCGCCTGGGCTGCCCGCCTGGGTCGGGCCGTCCCGGAGGGGCCCACCTCCACGTCGCCCGACGTGGTGGCCGGTGCAGACGCCGCTGCCGACGCCGCGGCCTGCGGCGCCGACGTCGTGCTCAACGGCATCACCGGCGCGATCGGGCTGCAGCCCACGCTCGCCGCACTCGCCGCCGGGTCGACGCTCGCGCTCGCGAACAAGGAATCGCTCATCGTCGGCGGTTCGCTGGTCACGGATGCCGCGGGGCCGGGGCAGATCGTGCCCGTCGACTCCGAGCACAGCGCCATCGCGCAGTCGCTTCGCGGCGGGCGGGCGGATGAGGTGCGCCGGCTCGTGCTCACGGCGAGCGGCGGCCCGTTCCGGGGCCGCACCCGCGCCGAGTTGGCCGACGTCACGCCTCGGCAGGCGCTGCTCCATCCGAACTTCGCGATGGGGCGCGTCGTGACGACCAACTCGGCGACCCTGGTCAACAAGGGCCTCGAGGTGATCGAGGCGCATCTGCTTTTCGGCGTCCCCTACGACCGAGTCGATGTCGTGGTGCACCCGCAGCAACAGGTCCACTCGATGGTCGAGTTCCAGGACGGCTCGACGATCGCCCAGCTCGGGCCGCCCCGGATGCTCGTCCCGATCGCCCTCGGGCTGTCCTGGCCGGAACGCCTCGAGGATGTCGACGAGCCGTGCGACTGGTCGGCCGGGCAGAACTGGGAGTTCCACCCGCTCGACGACGACGCGTTCCCCGCGGTCCGGCTGGCCCGTCAGGTCGGGCAGGCCGGGGGCACGTTTCCCGCGGTCTACAACGCGGCTAACGAGGTCTGCGTCGACGCCTTCCACGACGGCGCCATCAGGTTCCCGGGTATCGTCGACACGGTGCGCCGCGTCGTCGACCTGCACGACCAGGGCGACGTCGGAACCATGACTGTCGACAGTGTGCTCGCCGCCGACCGGTGGGCTCGCTCCCAGGCCCGCGCCGTTCTTGGGGCCGAACCCGCCGACCACCACAAGGAGGTCCTCCGATGACGTGGGTCTACTTCGCCCTCGGTGTGCTGTTCGTCGCGGTCGGCGTCGCCGGCTCCATCGCATTGCACGAGATCGGCCACTTGGTGCCGGCCAAGCGGTTCGGCGTGCGCGTCACGCAGTACATGGTCGGCTTCGGGCCCACCCTGTGGTCGCGGCGCCGAGGCGAGACCGAGTACGGCATCAAGGCGATCCCGCTCGGCGGTTTCATCCGGATGATCGGAATGTTCCCGCCGCGGCCTGGCGAGGCGCCCGGCATGGTGCGTGCGTCCAGCACCGGCCGGTTCAGCCAGTTGGTCGACGAGGCCCGCGCGGCCACCCTGGAGGAGGTGCGCCCCGGCGATGAGCACCGGGTCTTCTACCGGCTCTCAGTGCCGAAGAAGGTCGCTGTCATGCTCGGTGGGCCGCTGATGAACCTGCTGATCGGCGTGGTGTTGCTCACCTTCCTGGTCACCGCCCATGGTGTCCTGGAGCAGCAGGCCGGTGCCAAGGTCGAGAGCATCGCCGAATGCGTGGTGCCGGCTGACGACGCGACGAGCACCACCTCGTGCAGCGGTCGCGCGCCAACGGCGGCGATCGCCGCCGGACTGCGTCCCGGCGACGTCATCCGCGAGATCGACGGCGCGACGATCGAGAACAACCGGGGGGTGTCCGCCGCCATCCGGCCGCGCATCGACGAGCAGGTCGAGATCGTGGTCGAGCGCGGTGGCGAGCGGGTGCGGCTGACTGCGA
>JBOFJB010000412.1:0-1989 GCA_051650465.1 Dermatophilaceae bacterium
GCCAGCACCCCGAATACGCGAAGGACCATCCGCCTCGGGCAGCTGACCGCCAACGACGTCGAGCCGCGCCCCGGCCGGGTCAAAGACCGAATACCGCACCTCGCAAACATCGATGTCCGGCATCTTGCGAAGCACCGTGCCTGCCTGGGGGTCGACCCACACCGGAAGGCGGTTCTCGAGGTTGAAGGCCAGGAGGACCCGGCTCACACCGGCGATATTGCGAGTGAGAACCGACACGGCGGCACCCGGCCCGGCCCGCATGAGGTCCAGCTCCGCGTCGATCGCGAGCCATTCCCCGGCGCTGGTCGCCGTCAGCCAGTTCCCGACCGTGCTGAGGAAGCGCTCGGCGCGCTGGTCCCACATCGGTTGCGTCGTCGACGGGGCAACGCCGACCAGAGGAGTCGCCCGGATTCCCGCCACGGTCGGGAATCCGAACCACGTCGCCAGCGAGGAGAGAGCGGAGTCAATGTCATTGCCGCGACGCGCCCCCCGCGGGTCACCCAGCGCGGGGCGAGACCCGTTATCAGCCACCGAAGGGCCTCTAGGGTTGACCAAACGCACCCACCGGTCAGGACTGACATGGCGCATCGGCCTGCCGTTCGGGTCGCTCACCCGCTCCCGCAGGTTGCGCTCGGCCTCCTCCGATTCAGACACCGCATCACGCGTCTCGGGTGGACGCATTCGATGCCATGACTCCCACGACATCGAGGTGTGTTCAACGGTCCCGTAGCGGCTGGCTCGGTGCCCCGCGGCCTCGGCGGTCACCGCATCGACGACCTGGGCCTCGAGGTGGGCCACCCGCGCGGTGGCCTGCTTGACCGCCGCAGCCAGATCGCCCCCGGCCAGACTCGCGGGGCCTGCTGTTGACGCCGAGTCGTCATCACGACCACGACGACGCCGGTAGTCCTCTGGCGTCATCCGGCTCAACTCGTCACGCAAGAGTCGGCTGCGGTAGGCCTCCCTTTCGAGCCGGACGCGCTGGCGAACGAGACTGCGCAGTCCGCGCTCGATCGCCCGCGCCGTATCCGGTTCCTGCGGAGGAAATGCCGCGAGGCCGTCATCCACCGCGGTCAGCATGTCGAGTTCACCGGTGGCCTCGGCCAGACGCACGTGCGCCTCCTCGAGTTCCGCGGCCCGGGCAGCATCGACGTGCCCGGGATCCACGACAGCCGGTACCGACCCGTCCTCACCGACGTGACGGTCGGGGTCGGGCCAGTCATCGGATGTGGCCTCCTCGCCCAACGCGCGCACCCGATGCTCAAGCGCTGGCAACTCCGCGAGGATCACCGCACGCCGCTCCACCAGATCCGCGTGTGCTCGGGCGGACCCGGCACTCGAATCGACGACCCCGATCTCGTTGCCAGCGCTGTCAAAGACCCAGGCAACGAGATCGGTGTCGGCATCCTGGGGCGGCGTGACATACGGGATGCCGTAGAGCGTGGCGCTCTCGCCCAAACCGTAACCGGTACTTACCCACCTCATCGGCCCGTCCAGGCCCCGAACTCCGACCGCGAACTGCCTCGTCCCGTTCTGAAGAACCTCGACAAGTGCAACAGCCGCGTCAGGGTTGCCGCGCAACACCGCCTCAAGCCGCTGAGCCGGACGCCCCCGGGGCACGTGTGGCGACCGAGTTGTCTGCACGACCTCAAGCACTCGGTCGCGCGTTGCCGACATCGGGCGATCCCTGGCCGGCGAATCGCGGTTGTCGATCATCAACGCGACCGCCGTGACCGCCCCGCTCAGGTCGTCCCCGAGCCGGATCTCCACGAGACCGTCCGGGTCGGGTGCTCCAACAGAGCGCAACAGGCCCGGCAAGGAACCGCTCTTCTGGCCCGTGCTCAGATCCGTCCATGAGGTAGCGCCCTGACGGTCAGACACGATCACCGACCGCGACCACCCGCCCTGCTGCACGGTCGTCGGCACGCTCCCACCTGGCCCCCACCTCGCCAGTCCCCGCACGACCTGGCGACCAGCCTCAGCCGCCGGCCG
>JBOFJB010000413.1:0-4459 GCA_051650465.1 Dermatophilaceae bacterium
CCACCGTCACGCTCGAGGGTGCGACCTGGGACGTGTGGATCGGCAACGTCGGCTGGAACGTCATCTCCTACGTCCGCCAGCAGCCGACCGACTCGATGTCGAACTTCAGCGTCTCGAACTTCGTCGATGACGCTGTCTCTCGTGGCCAGGTCGACAAAGACTGGTACATGACCAGCGTGCAGGCCGGCTTCGAACCGTGGGTCGGCGGAACCGGGCTCGGTGTCCGCGACTTCTCCTTCACGACCGCTGGCAACGGCGGGAGCGGCGGCGGTGAGCCCACGCCCGACAGCGGCGGTGAGCCCACGCCCGACAGCAGCGGTGAGCCCACGCCCGACAGCAGCGGTGAGCCCACGCCCGACAGCGGCGGTGGCATGGGCACCCCGCCGGACAGTGGCACCGACAACGACAACGACGACAAGAAGAGCACCAGGAACGGTGTCCGCACACGGACCGGTACGGTCGTCGGTCGCGGCAGCGGCCGCTGCCTGGATGCAGCCGGAACCACCCCGAGGACACCGATCCAGCTCTGGAACTGTGGGACCGACAACCCACGTCAGGGCTGGGCCCGAGACGGTTCCGCGCTCGTCAACACCGGGTCCGGCCTCTGCCTCGACGTCCAAGGCGCCAGCACCGACAACGGGGCACGGGTCCAGTTGTGGGAGTGCCACGGCGGCGCCGCGCAACGGTGGGAGCGGCGTGCTGATGGCGCGCTGATCAACCCGAAATCCGGCAAATGTCTCGACGCCGGTGGTTCCGGTGACGGCGCGCCCCTGCAGATCTGGGAGTGCGACGGCCGCGGAGCCGCACCCAACCAGCAGTGGACTGTGCGCTGAGCACCTCACCGGCGCACTAGCCCTCCATATCCCCATGCGGCCGTCATCCTCGGAGCCCCTCTCCTCGCGGATGACGGCCGCACGGATGTGGGGAAGCCGCCTCCTCGGCGGTGCATCACAAGTGTGATCCGAGCGTCAGTCGCTGGGATCGCAGTTCCACCGTTGTCGCACTCTCGTCCGGCAGCGGTCTGCACGGTTCGGCACGGATGCCGCTGATGGCGGCATCCGTGCCGAACCGGCCCCGGGGAGTACGTCAGACCACGGGGGGTTCGTCGACCGGCGGGGTGTCGTCCGCGCTCGGGCGGCTGACCCGGACCGCCGTGATCCGGCGGCTGGCGACCTCGGTGACCTCGACCAGTACGGCACGTCCCGACCCCGACCTGTCGGACTCGTCGCTATCGAGCGGCTCGACCCGGACCACGTCCCCGACGATGGCAAGCCGTCCGAGGCGGGCGAGCATCCACCCGGCGACCGTCTCGTAGGGGCCGTCGTCGAGCCGGACCCCGGTGCGGTCCGCGAACTCCTCGAGATTGGTGGAGCCATCGAGCATGCGTGACTCGTGCAGCCGCAACTCGTGGCCTTGCTCGTCGGCGTCGTACTCGTCCCAGATCTCGCCGACCAGTTCTTCGAGGAGGTCTTCGAGGGTGACCACGCCGTCGGTGCCGCCGTATTCGTCGACGACGACCGCCACGTGATGGCCTTCCTCACGCATCCGCTGCATCGCCGCGGGCAGCCGCAAGGTGGCCGGTAGCGCGAGGATGTCGCGGCGCACGCTCGCCACCCGCGCGTCCGGCCCGTACTCGTGTAAGGCCTGGAGCACGTCGCGCACGTGGACGAAGCCGGTGATGTCGTCGAGCGACCCCCGGTAGACCGGGTAGCGCGAGTACGGCTTGTCGCGCACCAGGCCGGCGGCCTCACCGACAGTCGACGACTCCCGGATGCCGACCACGTCGCTCCGGGGGCGCATCACCTCGACCACCAGCCGACGCGAGGAGCCGATGACGTCGCTGAGCAGTGCCCGCTCGGCGGGAGTGAAGCCCTCATGGGTGGTGACCAGTTCACGCACCTCCTCGTCGGTGATCCG
Source organism: Dermatophilaceae bacterium (assembly GCA_051650465.1). Taxonomy (GTDB): domain Bacteria; phylum Actinomycetota; class Actinomycetes; order Actinomycetales; family Dermatophilaceae; genus JBOFLG01. Next base: position 1,918 of record JBOFJB010000413.1, read on the forward strand.
CTCGGCGTCGTCGTCGGGGTCGACGCGCAGCAGCCGGAGTACGACGTTGCTCGACACCCCGAGCAGCCAGATGATCGGCCGCACCAGCCAGGCGAACCGCGACAGCGGCGGCCCGAGGGCAAGGGCGACCGGCTCGGCGCGCAGGATTGCCACCCGCTTCGGCACGAGTTCCCCGAGCACGAGGGAGAGATAGGAGATGCCCAGGGTGAGCAGCACCAGGGCGCCGGTGGCCGCCGCGCTCTGCGGGAGCCCGAAACGGACGAGCAGCGGGGTGAGGGCAGGAGCGATGGTGGCCGCGCCGAACGCGGAGGAAAAGAAGCCGGCGAAGGTGACCCCGATCTGTACCGCGGAGAGGAAGACCGTGGAGTCGCGGGCGAGCTCGGCGACCCGCCGACCACGCCGACCGCGGCGCTCGAGCCGGGCCACCTGGCCCTCCCGCAGTGAGACGAGCGCGATCTCGGCCGCGGCGAAAACCCCACCGAACAGCACGAAGACGACGACGAGCAATGCGTCGGGCAACACGTCCATGATCGAGTGAGCCTAGTCGCGCCGGGCGGGGTCCAGTCGCGGTCGCCGGCGAGCGATGCGGACGGTATCGCGGATGACGGGCCGTTCGGAGTGCGTCCGTCTCAGTGCCTTGAGAGCACTGACGGTTCCGGTGGCGCGCCGTCGTCACGAGTCGGCTGGCAGCAGAGGATGACGATGACCACTAGACCGGCCGCCGGCACGAGCAGGATGAGCAGCCACCACTCGGCGTGCCCGGCGTCGCGGAGCCGGCGCACCGTCACGGCCAGGCTCGGCAGCAGTACGGCGATCCACCAGATGCCGCTGAGCAGCGCGCCGAGGTCGCCCTCTCCCACCGGCACGACCGAGAACAGCCCGAGCGCGCTCGCCACAAGCACGGTGAACAGCGCCCACCACCAGAACTCCGGCCGCGCCGCGCGCCCCTCGAATTGTGAGTACTTGTGGGCCACCTCGCGGACCGCCGTGCCGAATGTCATCCGATCTCCTTCCGGACGCCGCCCAGCGTAGGGCGGCGCGCGGGACGACGGTCACGCCGAGGGTGGCTCGTGCACCCACTCGACGAGCTGGACGAGGATCCCGTTCGGGCCGGCGATGCGTACCGAGCGGCATCCGACCCCGGTCGTGAGTTCGAGTTCGGCCTCTCCTGCCTGGTCGACGGCTTGGTCCGCCGCCCCCGCCGCCCCCGAGAATCACCGAAAAATGGCGAGACAACCACCGAAAAACGGCGGATCTCAGCCGCTGGTGTTGGTCGATGAACCACCTGACCGCGCGCGTCACATCGCGCCGCGCCTGCGGGAGTCGTTGGACGACACGAGAGTTGTCGTGGTCCAGGGAGCACGACAGGTCGGCGGGACGACGCTGGTCACGCAGATCGTTCGGGAGCGGAACGGGCGACTGGTCACCCTGGACGACGAGGTCGTGCTCGCTGCGGCACGAAGTGACCCTGTGGGGTTCGTGCAGCAGAACACCGGCGGACCGCTGGCAATCGACGAGGTGCAACGCGCTCCTTCCTTGATCCTCGCGCTCAAGCTCGCCGTCGACCGCGACCGCCGACCGGGCCAGTTTCCTGCTCACCGGATCCCGTGACTTCAGGTGGATGGCGACCCTGCGGGATCGGCTGGGGTCACGGTTCGTCGCAGGTCTTGTCCTGCATACCGGGCCCGCAGCGGCGCCGTTCGGGCCGAAGCTGGTCGCGACGCCGATCGACGTGCTGTGGTCGGCATGACTCGTGCGCTTGTCCTGGTGACCTCCTACCCGGGACGGAGCCGGCCGTCATCTGTGCACCGGTTGCCGCGGCCACCGAGCGGGGGTGACGATTCTCGGCATCCGACCGCCGAGAACCCACGGAGGACACACTGATGAACCGGTACCACCAGCGGACCATGCTCTCGATCGCCGCGGCGACCGCGCTGACCTGGGGCGCCGCGGCGACCGCCCAGGCCGCACCTGCGCCGTCCGGCCCCGCCGCACCGGGGTCGCATTGCGTCATCAGCGCCACGCCCGACACCACCACGCCGACCGTGGACACACGGTGCTTCGGCACTCTCGCGGAGAGTCAGTCCTTCGCCCGTGGCGCGTCGGCCGCGTCGGATGTCGGTGGCGCGTCGGATGTCGGTGGCGCGTCGGCCGCGCCAAGTCTCCACGCCGCATCTAGGGCCGCCACCGCCGCCTCAGCCGGATCCACCGTCGTCGGCATCGAGTACCGGGACTCCGGGTTCGGCGGCGCCTCACTCACGTTGACCGTGTCGGTGAGCGGGTTCACCTGCGCGGGCGGTCGTTTCGTGGACTTCCCCTCCCTCCCGACGGGCTGGGACAACACCATCAGTTCCGCCCGCTCGTACGCCGGATGCAAGAGCGGCCACTACCGCTACACCACCAACAGCGGCTCGGTGGCCATCTGCGGCTGCTCGAGCCTGGGCAGCCTCAACGACCGCACCAGCTCGATCAGGTTCTCGGCCAGCGGCACCTGAGCACGACGCCGGACCTCGCGGGGTGCCGGGCACGGGCGCCCGTGCCC
>JBOFJB010000414.1:0-1566 GCA_051650465.1 Dermatophilaceae bacterium
CCGCTGCCTCAAGCGCTACGTCGGGCGGCAGATCTTCCGAACCCTCGCCGCAGCCCACTCGACGCCCGAGGCGACCGCGTCAGCGGCTTGACACGACATAGAAGCATCCCGGCATGTCCGGAGACTCCGTTCCTTGGGAAGGTTGGAGTCATGTCAGAGGCGAAGTCGAGGAGGTACCCGCCGGAGCCCAAGGGAGCGGGCGGTGCGGATGGTTGCTGAGGTTCGTGGTGATCATGGGTCGGAGTGGGCGGCGATGAAGAAGGTCGCGGCGTTGCTGGGGGTGACCACGCCGGAGACGGTGCGGCAGTGGTGTCCCCAGGCTGCGGTCGATGCGGGGAACCGGGCGGGGGCGAGCACGGAGGAGGCAGCGGAGGTGAAGCGGCTCCGGCGTCGGGGTTCCCCGCTTGCGGGGCGAACGCGGAGTTGAAGCGGGCGAACGCGATGGCGGATTCAACCGGTCGGTGCAGCCGTGCGTGATCAGGAGCGCATCGCCCGACTGCGTGGAATCCGGCGTCGGTCTACAGGTGCAGCGTGACCGGGCCGCGGTCGGGGTGGGCGCCGGCGAGGACGCCTTCGGGTACCCGGAAGATCCGCCCGGGTGCTGCGGGCCAGGCGACCCGGACTCGGTCGACCTCGGTGCCAGCCTGAACTGCTCGGATGACGGGAAGCCGGCGGTACTCGTCGGTCCACAGCAGCAGGTGTCCACGGGGTGCGCCGACGCCTGGGGCTACTCGTTGCGGGGTGACCCAGCGGAACGGGCGCGCGGCACGCACCTCAAGACGGGCCGTCGGCGGGGTCGGGGAGACGGCCCGGTCGAGCCAGGTGCGTACGGCGGCAGCGACGTGACGGCCGTCGAGCGCCGCACCGTCGGCGGTGTCGACCGGGTGCACGACGTTCCCGACCGCGAACACCCCGGCCTGGGAGGTTGCGAGTGAGCTGTCCACGACTGGCCCGCGGGTAGCCGGGTCGAGGTCGAGACCGGCCAGCCGCGGCAACTCGTGGTCGGGTACCCAGTCGCCGGTGGTGACCACGGTGTCGCACGCGATCTGCCGTCGGCGGCCGGTGCGGAGGTCCTCGATCTCCACCGACCGCACGTGCTTCGTGCCGTCGATGCGGGTGACCCGGCTGTGCGGGATCACCGGGGCGCGCAGCACCGCGCGCCCGGTCAGGGCGAACGCGGCGTACGCCTCGGAGCGGGGGTAGGTGCTCACCAATGCCGCGACCGCACAGCCGGATTCGCGCAGGGTGAGCACGGCCGACCAGCTGACCAGTTCGGCGCCGACGATGACTGCGTGCCGCCCGACCGCGGCGTGGCGCAGATGCACGAGGTTCTGCAGTTCGCCGGTGGTGTAAACACCGTCCGGCCGGTCGCCCGGGATCCGGCGGGCCGCGCGGGGCCGTTCCCGGGCACCGGTGGCGAGGATGACGGCATCCGCCTCGATGACCCGGCGCCCTCGGGGTGAGGTCACCTCGAGCTGCCGGTCGCCGGCCCATCCGGTCACCATCGCCTGGGTTTCCAAGGCCGCGCCGGCGTCTCGCGCCATCGCGGTGAGCCGCCGTGCGTAG
>JBOFJB010000415.1:0-5267 GCA_051650465.1 Dermatophilaceae bacterium
CAGGCCCGCGAGGACACCAGCGTCGCGCCCGGGGCCTGGCCGTCCATCGACCCACCGAACAGGTCATTGCCCGCGGCGATGCCGGCGACGTGGCTGCCGTGGGCGTCCTCGACGAGGCCGATGTTGACGAAGTCCGTCAGGCCAGGCAACCCACGTGCGCTCGCGTCAACATCCTCGCGGTACTCGACGACGAACGGCATCCGCCTCGTCGGGTCGGTGGTGCTGCCGAGGTAGCGCACGTCGGCGTCCTCCTCGTACGGCCGCATCCGCTCGGTCGGCTCGAACGTCTGGTCCTGGTCGGCGTCCACCCACACGTCGTTCGATGCCGGGTCGTACAGCACCCCGAAGCGGTCGGTGGTGTCGCCGTCGCGGTTGACGTCACCGGCAGGCTCGCTCCCCACGGTCACCGACTCGGCGAACCGTTCGAACCGGTACGAGCCCGCGGGCGAACTCCACGAGCCCGCGACGTTCGGCACCGTGAATGACGGCCCGGTCACCGGCGTGGTCATCGCCAGCCAGGTGCGGTCGCCGTCGAACACCGGGTCGGTAGCGGTGACCCAGTCGACGATCTTGCGCTCGCCGGTACTCGTGGTGCGCAGCGCCGGGTGGTCGAGATCGACGCCGGAGTCGAGGATGCCGATGGTCACGCCGCGGCCGTCCCACGTCGGGTGCGCCGCCCGGAAGGCGACCGATCCGGTCTCCTGGACAGGAAGGTAGGGGTTGCCGGCCGGGGTGTTCGACCCCGGCCCGGTCGCCGCAGTGGTGGTGGCGGAGCCGCGCCGTTCGGGCGCGGGTTGCGCCAACGGGTCGGGCCGCTGGATGCGCTCGTCGAGGTCGACGGCGAGCACCCGGGCTGCACCGGCCACCTGCTCGACCCGGGTCGTGGGCACGCTGGCCCGCAGGTAACCCACCCGGTCGTTGCGGGTGACCACCGTCCCGCCCTGCTGGCGCACCGCCGCGGTGACGTCCTCGGTACGGCCGCGTTGGGTGGTGACGAGCATCGTCACCCGGCGCGCACCGGTGCGTTTCGCGGTCGCGAGCAGTTCGCGGTCGTGCTGCCCCAAGCGGTCGGTTCCACTCACCGGTTTCACCGGATCACCGCCGTCGACCGCGGCATCGTCATCCGCGGCCCGCTCGGATGGCGATGCGGCCACCGCCGGGGGCGGCTCCACCGGGGTGGCCGCCGTGGGTCCCGCAGTGGCCGCCGGAGTCGGTACGGACGACGTCGGCACGGACGGAATCGGCACGGAAGGGCTGGCGATCGGACGGGTCCCGGTGGCGGCCGGCGGCAGGGCCGTGGCAACGACAACGACCGCGGTCACGAGGGCGAACCGCGCGGCTCGCGCCGGGCCCGGTGTGCTCATCGAGGTCCTGTCCTGGTGAACCGAGGATGCGCCGACGCCGGCGCGGCGCCTCAGTGCAGCACAGGCGAACCCGCCACGTCCGCCGATCAGGAGTGCTCTCGGTCGTTCGGCCGAGGGCACCCAGCGCCGCTCGATGCGACCCCGGTCGAACCTGCCCGGGCGGCTGCGGGCGGCCAGTCAGACCACGGCGACCGCAGCCTCGCGGCGGGAGTCGCCGGCGACCTCGAGCCGGCCGTCCTCGCCGCGGTAGGCGGCACCGACCCCACCGAAGTACATCGACCGGCCGGGGTGCTCGTTTCGGCGGATTCCGCTGTCCACCAGCGCGACAGCGATGTCGGGGTCGGCCTCGTGCTCGGCCACCATGACGTCCCCGGCAACCCGGACATGGAGCCGTGGCGCATCGATGGCGCCCGGCAGGTCGACCCCGTGCAGACACATCGCGCCGAGCACCTGCATCAACGCCGTGGTGATCCGGTCCGCTCCGGGAGATCCCACCGCGAGGACCTGCCCGTCGCCGGCACGCCCGGTGGTGGGCGCCATGTTGGAGGCGAGCCGGGTGCCCGGCCTGAGCCGGTGCAGCCCGGTCCGGTTCAGTTCGTGCTCACCCAGGGCGTTGTTCAGCAGCAGCCCGGTGCCCGGGATGACGACGCCCGAGCCGTAGCCGGACGAGGTGGTCACCGCGCAGGCGACCCCGTCGTCGTCAACCGCGGAGATGTGTATCGTGCTCGCGCTGCCGGTCAGGCCGGTCAGGCCGGTCAGCCCGGCCAGGCCGTGCCGCTCGGTGGTGTGCAGCAGCGCTCGGCCGGCCGCCTCGAGGTCGGCTGCCACGTCGTGGACATCGTGCCGGTAGCGCAGCACCGCCAGTTGCACGTCGAGCACGTCGCGCCATCCCCAGCGGCCACGCCGGGCCAGTTCGCCGAGCAGCACCGCGAGCACCGGCCCGCCGATGGCCGGTGGCGGGGTGAACGCCAGGTCCCAGACGCCGAGCCGGCGACGCACCGGCATCCGGACGACTGGGGTGTAGGCAGCCAGGTCGGATGACGTGACCAGCCCACCGTGCCGGGCCATGTCGGCGGCCAGTGCCGCGCCGACCTCGCCGGTGGTGAGCACCGAGGCGCCGTCGCGGCCGACCAGGTCGAGGACGTCACCGAGGGCCGGGTTGGTGCAGATGTCGCCGCGGCGGAGCGGGGAGCCGTCGGCCCGGGTCACCACGTGGCGAGCCTCCGGGTCGGCACCGAACACCGGGCCGGCCACCTGCCGCAGGTACTGCGCCGCGGCGCCGCCCACGGGGTACCCGGTGTGGCAGGCGCGTGCGGATGGCGCGACGACATCCGCCCATGACATGGCACCCCAGCGGCTGACGGCGTAGTGGCACGCCGCGACCGCGCCCGGGGTGGCCACCGAGCCGTGGCCGACGTCCATCGTGACGCCGCCGCCGTACTCGGTGAACACCCGCCGCACCCCGCGCCCGAACGCGTCGGGGCCCAATCCGCGACCAGGCATCTCGACGTTGCCGTCGACCACCACTGGCTCGTCGACGGCCGGCCATATGTTGATGAACGCGCCGCCGCCGAGAGAAACGATGCCGGGCTCGGTGGCCATCGCCGCGAGCGCGGCCGCGACCGCGGTGTCGACCGCGTTGCCGCCGGACCGGGCCACCTCCGCGCCTGCCGCCACGGACGCCGGGCCGGTCGCCGCAAGCGCCACTGGTCCCATGCGTCGGCATCCTGCCACCGCCTCTGCGGCCAGCAGCCGGACCGTCAGCAGGCGCGGGATGCCGCCCGTGCGGATGTCGCGTGGCGGCGCGGTCGCCCGGCCCGACCCATGGCCGGGCCGGGTGGATTTCACCCGCTGATATCACCCATGGATGGCGGCTGTCGATGACGTGGGCGACGCTCGACCGAGACAGTCGACGATGGCACATACTGAGACACGCGGTGATGGCACCTATTCGGCTCGGCCGTGGTGCCGATAGCGTGGTTCTCATGACCCCCCTCCCCCTCGGCATCATCGCCGGGACGGGCTTCGACGACCTGGAGCCGCTCCAACGGCGCCGCGACGACACCGTCGACACGGCGTACGGCCCGGTTCACGTCACCCGCGGCGACTGGCACGGCCTCCCGGTGGTGTTCCTCCCCCGCCACGGGGTCGGTCACACCGTGCCGCCGCACCTCATCGACCATCGGTCCAACATCCGCGCCCTGGCCGACCTCGGTGTGCGTGACATCGTCGGCATCAACGTCGTCGGCGGCATCGACCCCGGCCTGCGTCCCGGCGATCTGCTCTGTCTCGACGACTTCATCGACCTCACCGGTGGGTCGCCGATCACGTTCCACGACGGCACCGGCCCTGCCGGGGTGGTGCACACCGACATGGTCGAACCGTACGACGCCGGGCTGCGCCGCGAGGTGCTCGACGCCGCCGATTCGGCCGGCCGGCCGATGCGTGACGGCGGCGTCTACGCGTGCTTCGCGGGCCCCCGGTTCGAGAGCCGGGCCGAGATCCGGCTGGCGCGGCTCGCCGGTGCTGACGTCGCCGGGATGACCGGCGCGGCCGAGGTGGTCCTCGCCGCCGAAGCCGGGCTCCGCTATGCCGCGGTGTCCCTGGTGGTCAACCCGGCGTCGGGAGTCGGCACCGGAACGCCGGTCAGTGCCGCAGTTCAGGTCGGCACGGCAGCGCCGGTCACTACCGCGGAGCGAGTCGGCACCGCCGCGCCGATCAGCATGGCCGCGATCGAGACGGTGCTCATGGCCAGCCGTGGGCACGTCCTCGCCGTGCTCGACGACCTGGTGCGTCGCCGAGCACTCCCCGCCGGCTCCGTGGCGCGGGACGCCGCGCCGCTCCCCGCAGAGCCGGCCCGATGAGCCGGGTCGTCATCCGGGATGCCCGGTACGTGGTCACGGTGGACGAACACGACACCGTGCTGGAGAACGCCACGGTGACCGTGCAGGACGGTGTCATCACGGCGGTGGGCGAGGAGGCGTCATCGGCCCCGGGCGACACCGAGATCGACGCGCGCGGCACGCTGCTCATGCCGGGGCTGATCAATCTGCACACCCACCTGCCGATGACGCTGCTGCGGGGGCTGGCCGAGGATGTCGACCTCCAGGGCTTCCTGGACCGGGTGTGGGCGGTCGAGGGCGCCGTGATGGACCCCGGCACCGTCGAACTCGGCGCCGCCCTCGGCGCGCTGGAGTCCTTGCTCGGGGGCTGCACCACCCAACTCGACATGTACTTCCACGACGAGGCCACCCACCGAGGTGCCGCGGCGACCGGGGCCCGGCACGTCACTGGACCGGTGTTCTTCGACGGCCCCGGCCCGGACGGTCTCGACTGGGCCGCGCGGCTCGATCGGCTGCGTGCGTGGCCAGCGGTCCTCGCCGCGGTGGGTGGTCCTGAGGTGCCGGTGGCCGCGATGCCACACGCCACGTTCACCGCCTCACCTGAACACCTGGCCGAGGTGGCCGGCGTGCTGCGTGCCGTCGCGGCCGGCAGCCGCAGCCTGCTCTGCACGCACCTCTCGGAGAACGCGACGGAGAACATCGATGTCGAGCGCCGGTATGGGATGACGCCGACCGCTGTTCTCGACAAGGCCGGTTGGCTCGCGGGAGACCTGCGGCTCGTCGTCGCGCATGGGGTGCACCTTTCTGCTGACGATCGGTCGCGGCTCGCCGCCGCGGGCGCGGCCGTCGCGCACTGCCCCGGCTCCAACCTCAAACTCGGCAGTGGTGCACTGCACTGGGAGGCGTTGCGGGACAGCGGTATCCGGGTCGGTATCGGCACCGACGGCTGCTCGAGCAGCAACGACCTCGACATGTGGCAGGCGATGCGCCAGGCCGCCCTGCTGGCCCGGCTCACCAGTGGCCGTCCGGATGCCGTCAGCGCTGGCGAGGCGCTCCGTGC
>JBOFJB010000416.1:0-17287 GCA_051650465.1 Dermatophilaceae bacterium
TGCGGCCCGTGCTGTTCCTCGCCTACGGCGGAGCGATGCGATGGCGTACCCGAGCCGGCGACGAGGTGGCGGCGAGGCTCGGTGAGCCGCTGACGAAGGACCAGACTGCCCAGGCGTGGCGTACCGCGCTCGACCCGAAGGGCGAATGGGTGCCCGCCGTGCTCGCGGCCGCCGACACGCGGCTGACGGAGGTGCGGCAGCACGTGCCGGATGCCGGTGCGCTGGTCATCGCCTCGGACCGGACCGCGGCCCGCGCCTACGCCAGAATCCTCCGAACCGTCACCGGTGAGGAGCCCGCCGTGGTGCTCTCGGATGACGCTGGCGCCAGTTCGCGCATCGAGGAGTTCGCCGCTGGGCGCACTCGATGGATGGTCGCTGTGCGGATGGTGTCCGAAGGCGTCGACATCCCCCGCCTGTGCGTCGGGGTGTACGCGACCTCGACCTCGACGCCGCTGTTCTTCGCGCAGGCTGTCGGTCGCTTCGTCCGTGCCCGCAGGCGGGGTGAGGTGGCCTCACTGTTCCTGCCGAGTGTGCCCGTCCTTCTCGGTCACGCGGCAGCGATGGAGACCGAGCGCGACCACGCTCTCGGTCGGTCAGCGGCGGATGACGAGGCCTCGCTCTGGGCTGCCGAGGAGGGGATGCTGCACGAGGCCAATCGTGTCGAGGCGGCTCTCGGGCCCGAGGAGACAGCCTTCGAGGCGCTGGAGTCCGACGCCCACTTCGACCATGTGCTGTTCGACGCCCAGCAGTTCGGCCTGCACGCCGAGGTTGGCTCGGCGGAGGAACAGGACTACCTCGGGCTGCCGGGCCTGCTCGAGCCTGACCAGGTCGCGCAGTTGCTTCGCGAGCGGCAAGCGCGGCAGGCCCGGGCCGGTCAGCTCACCGGCGGGCGGGCCGCGCGCGGAGCGGCGTCGGCGGCCGCCCACGCAGAGCGTGGGACCCACGGTGCCTCGGCGGTATCCACGCATCGGGCGCTGGCCGCGCAGCGCAAGGAACTCAACACTCTTGTCGCGGCCTACGCGGCGAAGACAGGCGCGGGACACGCGACCATCCATCTCGACCTTCGTCGGGCGTGTGGCGGGCCCGAACTGGCGGCGGCGACCGGGGCGCAGGTGAGTGACCGCATCCACCGGCTGCGCACCTGGTTTGTCGGCCGCCGCTGACCGCAGGACTGGTCTGGTCTGGTGGGGCCGTGCGCGGACACGAGGTGGCACCGCGGTGCTGGGCTGGGCACGACGACCCAGCCGCAGCGTCCGGGCCTGGTCGGCACTGCCGTCGGAGGACGTGACATTCTGCCGCCATGACTTACGCCCCGACCGCTCCCGGTTGGTACGACGATCCTGACGACCCTTCGCTGTTGCGTTACTTCGATGGTGTGCTGTGGTCGGCGCACACCGCTCCGCGGCGGTCGCCGACCGCGGAGCAATCGACGATTGGACGGGTGTCGGATGCTCCGGACTCCGCTCTCGGCCCGGGGCAGTCCGTCGGCGTCGACGGTTTTGCGCCCACCGCCCAGCCGCTCGGCTCTGCTTCGTCGGCGCTCGACGGTTCGCCGTGGATGGCCCGGAACGACGTCCTCGCGGATGGTGCGGTGCTCGCGCCGTGGTGGCGCCGTCTGCTGGCTCGCGTGCTTGACTCACTGTTGAACGGGGTGATCACGACGGTGCTCGGGTGGCCGTTCGTTGAGGAGTTGGTCGCCGTGCTGGGCCGCTACGTCGCTGACGTGGCCGAGGCGACCGAGCGGGGGGCTGCACCGCCGGACCAGAACGCGTTCGCAGCGGCGGTCGGTGATGTTCTCCTTCCGGTCACCATCATCGGCCTGATGGTCGCGCTGGTCTATGAGATCGGCTTCCTGAGGTGGCGTGGCGCTACCCCGGGCAAGACTGCGCTTGGTATGCAGGTGCGTCGAGTAGGTGCTCCCGGCCGGCTCACCTTCTCCGACGCGGCTCGGCGGCAGGTGCTCGCGGTCGGCACCACCATCGTGGGCCTGGTGCCATTTGTTGGCCTGATCGCAACGGTGGTGAGTGTCCTCGACCCGGCCTGGTTGCTCTGGGACCCCAAGCGCCAGACGCTGCACGACAAGATGGCAGACACCGTCGTGGTGATCCGACCAGGTCGTGAGGACCGGTGAGCCGTAATCTCCGGTCCCCGCGTTCGCTGAGTCAACCAGAGGTCAGTGTCGAGTAAAAGTTGCGTCAGCGTTTGCCTGAACTGCCGGCGCGAGGGACAGGTCTCGGTGACGCTTTGGGCTACCGCACACGGCGGCTGCAGGGAAGGGGCGCAACGCCCGGAAGGAGGTCCGATGATGAACGGTTCCATCGAGACGTCGAACCCGAGGCGCGCACGCCATGCGAAGGCGGGCGGGGTGATGCGGTGGGCGATCCGCGACGCCGCCTTGCTCTCGGTCGGTCGAGGCTCGACCCATGTCGGTCGGCACGCCGCGGAGGCGATGTCCCTTCCAGCCGACGCCGGTGCGGTACCGGTCACGGTGAAAGCAGCGTAGGAGCGCTGACCGGCACCAGCGGGCCCGGCTTTCCTCAGTGAGCCGGGAGCGCTGTGCCGGTGCATTCGCCGAGGCCGACGACGGTGCCATCCGCACCTGGTCCGGCGGCACGCAAGGTGACCGTGCCGCTGTTCTGGAGGAAGGTGTGGATGGCACCGTCGTCGATGCGCCGGGTCGGGTACCGGCACGTTGCGTGCCGCTGCTCAGGACCCGGCCGAACTCGTCATGCAGCGGCTGTCTAACCGGCCACCAGGCGACGCCACCGACCATCACGCACCGTGGGAGTGGCCCGTCGCCTCCCGCCCGCTCGAGTTGGGTGAGGGCGGCAGCGCCCGCGACGACGGCACGTACGGCCTCTCGTTGAGCAGCAGCCGGCGCTGACCCGGCCCGAGCGCGGTGCACATATCCTTGGGGTGTGTCGATCGCGCCTACCACGGAGGAGGTCACCTTCACCGGTGGTGGCGTCGCTCCCGACACCCCGTGGGTGACGATCGTGTGGAACGACCCGGTGAACCTCATGTCATACGTGACGTTCGTCATCCGGGCCCACTTCGGCTACTCCAGGGCGAAGGCGGAGAAACTGATGATGCAGGTGCACACCGAGGGCCGGGCCGTCGTGTCGAACGGCACCCGCGAGGAGATGGAGACCGACACCGAGGCCATGCACGGCTACGGCCTGTGGGCCACGTTCCAGAAGAACTCCGGATGACGGCCGACGACTCTTGGTACGCGGCGTCGTCCGCCCACGCGGAGCGTGGGACCCGCGGCGGGGAGCGTTGATGGCCAAGGGTTTCCGGCGCAAGGGCCACGGTGACGACGTCCGCTACGTCGCGACGCTCGACACGCTCGAGCGGGCGACGGTCGCTGGGCTGATGGAGCAGGTCCACGACCTGCTGGAGTGGCCTGAGCCGGAGGCCGCAGGCGCCGGCGGCGCCACGAGCGGCGACGAGTTCGACGCTATCGTCGCCCGGCTCGGCATGGGCGTCAGCGGCGCCGGCGCCGACCTGGACCCGCCGACCGGCGGCGCGGTGCGCGACCCGGCCCTGGGTCGGTTGCTGCCCACCGCGAACCGCGAGGACGACGAGGCCGCTGCCGAGTTCCGCCGGCTCACCGAGACCGGTCTGCGCACCCGCAAGGCCGACGCGCTGGCCGACGCCACGGCGACGCTGCGAGGAGACGACGACCTGCGCCTTGACCGGGCCCGGGCGCTCGTCTTCCTCACCGCGCTCACCGACGTGCGGCTGGTGCTCGGTGAGCGGATCGGGCTGCGCACCGACGAGGACGTCGAACTGCTCGAGCGGGCCGTCGGCTCCCTCGGGGACGACGACCCGCTCACCCATGCACTCGCGGTCTATGACTTCCTCACCTGGCTCCAGGAGACCCTCGCCACCGCCATGCTCGACACGTGAAGCAGCCGACGCCGGCAGGGCGCTCGCCCGTCGGCTACGTCGCCTACGGTGGCCACTGTGCCTGACTCACCGATTGGGGTCTTCGACTCCGGGTACGGCGGCCTCACTGTCATGCGGGCGATGCTCGACCAGTTGCCGCACGAGTCCGTCGCCTATCTCGGCGACACCGCGCGCGCGCCATACGGCCCGCGGCCGATCGCCGAGACCCGCGCCTTCGCGCTGCAGTGCCTGGACCGGCTCGTCGACCACGGCGTCAAGGTGCTCGTCATCGCGTGTAACACGGCGAGCGCCGCGGTGCTGCACGATGCGCGTGAGCGGTACGACGTGCCGGTCGTCGAGGTCATTCGCCCGGCCGTGCGCCGGGCTGCGGCCGCCACGCGAACCGGACGCGTGGGCGTCATCAGTACCCTCGGCACCCACCAGTCCGGCGCCTACCTCGACGCCTTCGCCGCCGCGCCGCACCTCGACGTCACGAGCGTGCCGTGCCCGCGCTTCGTGGAGTTCGTCGAGCGTGGCGTCACGAGCGGCTCCGAACTGGTCGGCGTCGCCCGTGAGTACCTCGACCCACTGCGCGAGAGTGGGGTCGACACCCTCGTGCTCGGCTGCACCCACTATCCGCTGCTCACTGCCGTCATCGCGCACGTGCTCGGCGACGGCGTGACGCTGGTGTCCTCGGCCGAGGAGACCGCCAAGGACGTCTACCGCGTGCTCGCCGAGGCGGGTGCCCTGCGCCCGGGCGACCTCCCACCGCCGGGCCACGGGTTCACCACCACCGGCGACCCCGAGGAGTTCCGCCGCCTCGCCACCCGCTTTCTCGGGGTCGGGTCGCGCGTGGGCGCCGTGTTCCCTTCACCGCCGGTGGTCGAGAGGGCTCGGATCGCATGAGCGTGCCACCGCCGACCCCGCCCGGCGGGTGGATGACGGTCACCGTCATCGGCTGCTCGGGCTCCTTCGCGGGGCCTGCCTCGCCGGCGTCCTGCTACCTCGTGCAGGCCGATGACGCCGACGGTCGCCGGTGGAGTGTGCTGCTCGACCTCGGCAGCGGTGCGCTCGGTGCGCTGCAGCGGCACCTCGACCCGGCCGCCCTCGACGCGGTGTTCCTCAGCCATCTGCACCCCGACCATTGCGTCGACGTGCTCGGGCTCTATGTCTACCGTCGGTACCGGCCGGCGGGTCCGCTCGCGGAGCGGCTGCCCCTGCACGGCCCGAGCGGCACCGACACGTGGCTGGCCCTGATCCACCACGGGCTCGAACCGGGCGGCCTGGAGGGCGAGTTCGACATCCGTCCGGTCGCCGACGGTGCGGTCGTCAGGGTCGGGCCGTTGACGTTCACCGCAGTCGCGGTCGAGCACCCGGTCGAGGCCTACGGCTACCGGGTCGAGGCGCATGGCCGCACGCTCGCGTTCACCGGCGACACCGACGACTGCCCGGGCCTCGACCGGCTGCTCGCCGGCGCCGACCTCGCCCTCGTTGACGCCGCCTTCGTCGACGGCCGCGACGCCGCTACCGGCATCCATCTCTCCGGCGCCCGGGCGGCACGCGCCGCGACCCGGGCTGGGGGAGTGCGGCGGCTTGTGCTCACCCACCTCCCGGCCTGGAACGACCCGGAGGTGTGCCGCGCCCAGGCCGCCCCGCACTGGGCCGGCGAGGTCGAGTTCGCCGCTGCCGGCGCCGTGTACGAACTGGGCGGGCGCGATGCGGCGACCGCGGGCGGATGACGTCTCGCTAGCCTTGCGGCCGTGACCGAGACCCCCCCGACCACCACCGCCCGCCACGACGGCCGTGCACCCGACGAACTGCGCGAGGTGCGCATCACCCGCAACTGGCTCGATCACGCCGAGGGCAGCGTGCTGGTCGAATTCGGCCGCACCCGGGTGCTGTGCGCGGCATCCTTCACTGCCGGCGTGCCGCGTTGGCTCAAAGGCAAGGGCACCGGGTGGGTCACTGCCGAGTACGAGATGTTGCCCCGCGCCACCAACACCCGAGGCGACCGGGAGTCGCGCAAGGGAAAAGTCGGCGGCCGCACCCACGAGATCTCCCGGCTCGTGGGCCGGAGCCTGCGTGCGGTGGTCGACACCAAGGCGTTGGGCGAGAACACCGTCGTGCTCGACTGTGACGTGCTCCAGGCCGACGGTGGGACCCGTACCGCGGCGGTGACCGGTGCCTGGGTGGCGCTCTCCGACGCCGTGGCCGACGCCCGGGAGCGCGGGCTACTCGCACGCCGCTCCGAACCCCTCACCGGCTCGGTCGCGGCTGTCTCGGTCGGCGTGGTCAGCGGCCGGCCCGTGCTCGATCTGGACTATCCGGAGGATGTCGGGGCCGACACCGACATGAACGTGGTGATGACCGGCGACGGCCGGTTCGTGGAAGTGCAGGGCACCGCGGAAGGTGCAGCATTTGACCGGGCGCTGCTCGACGGGCTGCTCGATCTTGCCGTTACCGGTTGCGCGGCGCTCACCCACGCGCAGCGGGCCGCGCTCGAGGCGCCGGCGCGTGAGCGGCACCGGTGACCCGCCGGCTGGTGTTGGCCACCCGCAATGAGCACAAAGTGCACGAACTCCGCCAGATCCTCGCGGATGCGGTGGCCGAGTTGGGACTCGACATGGTCGGGGCGGATGACGTCGTCGGCGCGCCGGCGGTGCCCGAGACCGAGGTGACCTTCCTCGGCAACGCCCGGCTCAAGGCGGTGGCGCTCGCCGCAGCCACCGGCCTGCCCGCGGTGGCCGACGACTCCGGCCTGGCCCTCGACGTGCTCGGCGGCTCGCCGGGGGTGTTCTCGGCGGGCTGGTCGGGGTCGCGGGCCGGCGTCGGTGCCAGCCGGGCCGACCGCGACCGGGCCAACCGCACGCTGCTGCTCGAGCAGGTCGCCGATGTGCCCGATGAGCATCGCGGTGCCGCGTTCGTCTGTGCCGCGGTGCTCGCACTGCCGGACGGGCGGGTCGAGGGCGTCGAGGGCCGGATGAGCGGCACCGTCATCCGAGAGCCGCGTGGCGCGGGCGGTTTCGGATACGACCCGGTCTTCGTCCCGACCGGCGACTCGCGCACCCTGGCCGAGTACACCGACGCCGAAAAGAACGCGATCTCGCACCGCGGCAACGCCTTCCGCGCACTCGAACCCGTGCTACGACGCCTGCTCGGCTCATGACGTCACCAACGGCAGCCGCAGAGCCGGGACGGCCGGCCGGCACGCCGCGAGGTGACGCGAGCGTCATCCCCTACGCTCGAGGTGCACGCGCAAGTGGCGGAACTGGCAGACGCGCCAGGTTTAGGTCCTGGTGCCTTCGGGTGTGCGGGTTCGAGTCCCGCCTTGCGCACGGTGTGTGGCCTGCTCCGAGCGGTAGGTTGCAGCAGATCGTTCACGACGGCAAGGAGAGACGCACGTGGCTGACCGGCTCGCTCCCGGCGACACCGCCCCCGACTTCACCCTGACCGATGACACCGGCGCCCCGGTGACGCTGAGCAGCAAACGCGGCCACAAGGTCATCGTGTACTTCTACCCAGCCGCGATGACCCCCGGGTGCACGAAGCAGGCATGCGATTTCACCGAGTCGCTGGAGTCGCTGGAACGCGACGGCTACACCGTGCTCGGCATTTCGCCGGATACCCCGGAGAAACTCGCCACGTTCCGTGGCCGCGACCACCTCACGATTACCTTGCTTTCCGACCGCGACAAGAGCGTGATGACCCGATGGGGCGCGTTCGGCGAGAAGCAGATGTACGGCAAGACAGTGCAGGGCGTCATTCGCAGCACTCTCGTCGTCGACGAAGAAGGCACCGTGAGCCACGCGTTCTACAACGTGAAGGCCACCGGCCACGTTGCCAAGTTGCGCCGCGACCTGGGGCTGGGCTGAGGATGACGACCCACCGGTCTGCAGCGGCGCCGCCGGCCGCGTCGATCGCCGCCTTGGAAGCCGAGATCGGCGCCCGGCGCGCCCGGCTCGCGGCAAGTATCGACGAACTTGTCATCCGGGCCAGCCCGCGGAACATCCTGCACCGCCAAGCCGACGCGGCCCGCGCCCGGTTCGCTACCGCTACCCGAAAGCCCGACGGCGAGTTACGTGCCGACCGGATCGGTGCGGTGGTGGCGGCAGCGGTCGTGGTGGGTGGCGTCCTGGCGTACCGGCGATTCAGGCGGCGCTGAGGTGCGATCGACTCAGAACGGGCGATCCAAGTTGCCCGTGCGGATGCTGCACGACCGCATCCTGATCGGCCTCGAGGGGGAGCCTGGCGAACGGCGCTCAGGGGGCGGCATCGTCATCCCCGCGACCGCGAGCGTCGGCAAACGCCTTTCCTGGGGTGCGGTGGTGGCTACCGGCCCGAACGTTCGCCAGGTCGAGATCGGCGACCGGGTGCTGTTCGACCCGGAGGATCGTGCCGACGTCGAGATCGGCGCTCACGAGTACCTCCTGCTGCGTGAGCGCGATCTGCACGCGGTGGCGGCCGAACGGGTGGAGGAGGGCAGCACCGGCCTCTACCTCTGAGCGTGCGCATCCACCCGCGGCAGTGACCCGAGTCGCGAGGTGCCGCAGCCCGAGGACGACACCGCAAGGCACGGTTGCTAGGTTCGAAGATGTGCGAGGCGAGCGGGGTGACCCGGCGGTGGGCTTGGTGCGCGCCGTCGCCTTGGCGTGGTTCGCCGTGGGATCGGCGGGTCTCGCCCACGGCATGACCGGGGGCCATACACCAGATGCCGGGCCGGTCGCGGTGCTCGTGGCAGTCGTCGGTGTCGTCGCGGCACCGCTGTTCACTCACCGGTTCGCCCGGCCACGGGCCGCGCTCGTGGTGCTCACCACCCAGGTACTGACCCACCTGGTGCTCACCGCGGCCGCTCGACCGGTACCCAGCGGGGCCGAGTCGACGGCGCCCGCCGCGGCGGGCCATCACGGTAAGGGTGCCGGGTCATTCGGTGCGGCCGGCTCGACGCCGCTTCTCGACCTGACGCCGCAGATGGTCGCTTCGCACCTGGCGGCTGCCGTGCTCGTCGTGATGGTGCTCCGCGCCGCCGAGGAGTCGTGGGGCTTCCGCACTGCCGTTCTTCGTGCGCTCACAGTCATTGCCCCGGCCGTGCTCCGCCTGCTGCGCAGCGCGTCGATGACGCCGGCGGTCGCTGCTGCCGATCGTGCGCCCGTCGGTGTCCGGGCGGATGCCGAGCAGCGCCTCCGCCCGCGCCCACGGGACGTGTGGCGCTCGCCGGTGCGCGTGCGTCGTGGCCCGCCGGCCGCCGGCACTGCCTGACGTCCTCTGCGCCCTCTCGCGGCTCCTCGGTGCCTCATCGAGTCGAGTCGCTACCCGCTATTGCTCACTCTTCTTCTGTCAGGAGTTCACCCATGTCTGCCGTTGACGACCCCACCCGCCCTCGACCGACTCCGTCCCCGCCGTCCTCGTCCTCCGCCTCCTCGTCATCCAACGGTGCGCCACCGCGGTCACCGCGGTCACCGAGCCGCCGCGGTGCCGGCTTGTTCCGTGCCTTCTGGCGGTGGCACTTCTACGCTTCGGTCATCGTCATCCCGGTGCTGCTCCTGCTCGCGGTGACCGGTCTCATCTACCTGTTCCGGTTCCAGGTCGAGCCGCTGCTGCATCCCGACCTCATGAGGGTCGACCCCGTAGCCGGAGCCGCGGCGCAGACCTACGAGAGCCAGCGGTTGGCGGTGGCGCAGGCCCGCCCCGACGACGCGGTGGTGTCGATGACCGAGCCGGCCGAGCCCGACCGCAGCACCCGGTTCACCGTCGAGACACCGGACGACGCGGTGCGGGACGTGTTCGTCAACCCGTACACCGCCGAGGTGCTCGGGTCGCTCGATCCCGACACCACCCTCAGCGGGGCCGCGGTACGGCTGCATGGCGATCTCATGGTCGGCCGGGCGGGTGACCTGGTGCTCGAACTCGGTGCGTGCTGGGCCATCGTCATGGCGCTCACCGGGTACTACCTGTTCGTCCGCGGATGGCGCGCTCGGCGGCGGCAGCGGCAGCGTGGGGCGCTCGGCGCCCGGCTCCGCACCGGGCACGCCTACACCGGCGCCGCGGTCGGCATCGGCCTGCTGTTCCTCGTGGTCTCGGGTCTTCCGTGGACCGGCGTGTGGGGTGAGCAGGCTCAACGGCTGGCCACGTCGTCGGGCTCCTCGCTCTGGTCGGAGGACCAGGGTGCGCTGTCCGACCCGACGTCGAGCCTCGACGAATCGCTGCCGCACAGCCACCGTGCCGTGCCCTGGGCCCAGGAGGAGACCCCGGTGCCTCGCTCGGTCGAACCCGGCGGCGAGGCGGCCGTGGCCGACGTCGACACCGCGGTCGCCGTCGCCGGCGGCGCTGGGCTGGCCCGCCCGCTCACCGTGGCGCTGCCGGCCGACGAGAGCGCGGTGTTCTCGGCCGTCGGATACGCTTTCGAGGACCCGGGCCGTGAGCGCACCGTGCACGTCGACCAGTACAGCGGGAAGGTCGCCGGCAGTTACGGCTACGAGGACTACCCGGTGCTGGCGAAGGCGGTCAGCCAGGGCATCGCGGTGCACGAGGGGCGACGGTTCGGCACGCTCAACATGGTGCTCACGACGATGTTCTGCCTCGCCGTGGTCGTCTCGTGCGTCACCGGGCCGGTGATGTGGTGGCGGCGGCGACCGCGCGGCACTGGCGCGGTCGGCGCGCCTCGTGGGCGGATGCCGCTGGTGGCCACTCCTGCGCTCGCCGTACTGGTGATCGCCCTCGCGCTGTTCCTCCCGGTGTTCGGGGCGAGCCTGGCGGTGGTGCTGGCCCTGGAGTGGCTGGTGCTCCGGCGCGCCCGGTGGAGCCGGCGCGTCTTCGGCATCCCCACACCGGGATGACGCGGCCGGGCGCCGGCGGACCTCGCCGGTGCCCGGGCGTGAATCGCTGAGTGCGCCGAGCACTGCCGCCGGGCGGATGCGGCAGAGGTTCGACAAGGTCGACCTTCCGGGGAGCTCGGAGCGACATGGGTACTGGCGGCTGCATACCGTCGGGGTGCGGTCGCCTCGGCGGTCGCCGTCCCTACCCGTCGTCGCCGAGGCGACGCCAGCGAAGGAGAGCACATGCCCGCCGTCCTGTTCGGCTCGATCAGCACTCTCGCCGATACCTCCGAACTGCAGCGCGATGCGTTCAACCGCGCGTTCGCCGAGCACGGGCTCGACTGGTCCTGGGACACCGAGGAGTATCGGGCCCGCCTGTCCTCCGCCGGAGGTCGTGACCGGGTCGCCGCCTATGCACAGGAGCGCGGGCAGGAGGTCAACGCCGACGCGGTGCACGCCACCAAGTCGCGACTGTTCCAGGAGTCCCTGGCCACAGTCGACCTCGAACCGCGCCCCGGCGTGTACGAGACGCTCGTGGCGGCACGCGCCTCCGGTCACCGGGTGGGCCTGGTCACCACGACCGCGCCGGCCAACGTGACCGCGCTGCTGCAGTCACTCGCCCCCACCGTGACGGCCGCGCAGTTCGACGTCGTCGTGGACGCGACCCACGTCGAACGGCCGAAACCCGACGGTGCCGCGTACGTCACGGCCCTCGACCGGCTCGGGGTCCCGGCGGAGGAGTCAGTGGCCGTAGAGGACAACGTCGATGGCGTGGCCGCGGCCCGCGCCGCGGACGTCGCCGTAGTTGCGTTCCCCAACGAGAACACCGCGGGCCACGACTTCGTCGCAGCCGCTGCCGTCGTCGACCGCATCGACCTCGACGATCTCGACGCGCATCTGCCAGCGCGCACCTGACCTGCCCGGGAACCCTCCGACCGCACCCGAGCGCCGGCCGGCCGGCGACCAGATCAAGGAGATGCGTGCCATGACAATCACCGAGCCGACGACCAGCACACCGACCGAGCCGGCGTCGACCGAGCAGCCGACGACCGGCACACCCACCGGGTCCACACCGACCGAGCCGGCGGCCGCGTTGACCGTGACCGACACGGCGTTCGAGGTACAGGCGTACGAGCGGATCGACTACTCACTCCGGATCGTCGACGGGGTGTTCGACGCGGCGAACACCACCCTGGCCGACGTGTACCGCCCGTGGGGCCGCTGCCTGATGGTGCTCGACCACCACGTGCACGAGCACTACGGCGAGCAGGCCCAGGCCTACTTCGACCACCACGGCATCGCGTTGACCGCGCGCCCCATGGTGATCAACGAGGCCGACAAGACGATGCGTACGGCGGAGACCATCGTCGACGAGTTCGGTGCCTTCGGGCTGGTCCGCAAGGAGCCGGTGCTGGTGGTGGGTGGCGGGCTGCTCACCGACGTGGCCGGGTTCGCGTGCTCGATGTTCCGCCGGTCGACCAACTACGTGCGCATCCCGACCACGTTGATCGGGCTCATCGACGCCAGCGTCGCCATCAAGGTAGCCGTGAACCACGGCAAGGCGAAGAACCGGCTCGGCGCCTTCCACGCCTCGCAGCAGGTGCTCCTGGACTTCTCGTTCCTGCGTACGCTGCCGGCCGCGCAGGTGCGCAACGGGATGGCCGAGTTGATCAAGATCTCGACGGTCGGCAACGAGGCGGTCTTCGACCTGCTGGAGAAGTACGGCGAGGACCTGCTGGCCACCCGCTTCGGCCACCTCGACGGCACGCCCGAGCTGCGGGCGATCGGCAGCCGGGTGACGTACGACGGCATCCGCACGATGCTCGAGCTCGAGGTGCCCAACCTGCACGAGCTCGACCTCGATCGGGTCATCGCCTTCGGTCACACCTGGAGCCCCACGCTCGAGCTGACTCCCGAGCCGCCGTACTTCCACGGCCACGCGATCAGCGTTGACATGGCGTTCTCGACGACGCTCGCCGAACTACGCGGCCACATCAGCGAGAGCGAGCGCGACCGGGTGTTCTGGGTGATGAGCAAGCTCGGGCTGTCGCTCGACAGCCCCTACCTCACCCCCGAACTGCTGCACCGCGGCGCCGAGGCCATCGTGCAGACCCGGGACGGGCTGCTGCGGGCTGCTGTGCCCGACCCGATCGGGCGGTGCCACTTCGTCAACGACCTCGGCGCCGACGAGATGGAGCGCACGCTGGCCGTGCATCGCGAACGGGTCGCCCGCTATCCCCGGGCCGGTCTCGGCGTCGACCTCTTCCGGCCGTGAGCGGGAGCGCTTGCGTGGCAACGCCGTTCGCGCGCCCGGTGACGCCGTCGGCCATCCTCGCCGCCCGGCTGGCCGCACTCGCCGAGCGGCTCGAGGGCCTGGCGGTCGAGCCGTCGGTGCGGGACGAGGCCCGCGAGTTGGCCCGGTTGGCCGGCGGTGTCGACGGCTACCTGGAGCGGTGCACCACTCCCGAGTCGGCGGCGCTCGCCGACCTCGCCGCGGCGACCCGGGCGGCCGACTGGGCGGCATCCGCCGGGCCGTCCGGCCTAGAGGCCGAGATGCTCTCGGGGCACGTCGAGGGCCGGCTGCTCGCCATGCTGGTGCGGATGACGCACGCGCGGCAGGTGCTCGAGATCGGCATGTTCACCGGGTACTCGGCGCTCGCCATGGCCGAGGCGCTGCCGGATGACGGCCGGGTGGTCGCCTGCGAGGTGGATGCCGACGTCGCCGCCTTCGCCCGGCGGTGCTTCGATGCGTCACCGGCCGGTGGTCGCATCGAGGTGCGAGTCGGCCCGGCGCAGCACACCCTCGCGGCGCTGGCAGCGGCCGGTGAGCGGTTCGACCTCGTCTTCGTCGATGCCGACAAGGCTGGGTACGCCGGGTACGTCGCCACCCTGCTCGACACCGGGCTGCTCGCGCCGCACGGGTGGCTCTGCGTCGACAACACGTTGATGCAGGGGCAGCCGTGGGCCGGTCCGCGCACCCCGAACGGCGATGCTGTGGCGGCGTTCAACGAGTACCTCGCTGCCGAGCCGCGGGTCGAGCAGGTGCTGCTGCCGCTCCGCGACGGGGTCACCCTCGCCCGCCGCGTCGATGTCGACGTGGCTGCCGATCCCGTTGTCGGACAACGGAGCACCGCCGCTGCAGGAGCCGCTGACCGCCCGGGTGCCGACGTGCGCCGGCCCGACGACGAGGAGTAGCCATGGCCCGGACCGTGCAGGCGGTCGACGCCGCCATCGAGATCCGGCAACTCGATCCGTTCGGCGCCGAGGTGCGCGGTCTCGCCGTGCGAGCGCTCGAACCGGATGACGTGCGCCTGCTCCGCGACGTGCTCGCCGAGCACGGGGTGGTCGCGCTGCGCGGGCAGGACGCCGACGATGATCGGTTCCTCGCGTTCCTCCGTTCCCTCGGTGAGTTGATGTTCACCGTGGGCGAGACCCCGGTGCCGGGCCACCCCGACCTCAACGTCATCAGCAACGTCGGCCGAACGACACCGCCGCGCAGCCGGTTCCACGTCGACACCAGCTACGTCAGCCGGCCGCCCGCCTACACGGCGCTGCGCGCGGTCGCCATCCCGGAACAGGGCGGCCAGACCTGGTTCACCGACCAGTACCGCGCCCATGACACGCTGCCCGACGACCTGCGCGAGCGGCTGGCGGGCCGCTCCATCCGGCACGTGGTCACCGGCGTCGACCCGGGCAGCGACCAGGAGAGCGAGGCGTGGCACCCGGTGCTCAGGCCGCATCCGGTCACCGGCCGCATGTCGCTGTACCTGTCGACCCCGGAGCGGTGTGTCGAGGTGAGCGGGTTGCCCGCGGACGAGGGCACGGCAACGGTCGAGCAGCTCTACGGCCACTCGATCCGGCCCGAGCACACCTACCGGCACCAGTGGCGCCCGGGTGACGTGGTCATCTGGGACAACGCCTGCGTGCTGCACAAGGCCGACCACTCCGGTGTCGTCGGCGACCGGGTGATGCACCGCGGCATGGTCGCGGCGTACCCGGCGGGGTGAGCGGCGGATGACGGTGCGCGCGGCCGGGATTCGGACGTCGACGGCCCGGCGGTCCGGACGGGCAGCCGACCGGATGCCGACGCGTGGCGGTGCACGCGGCCCGCTGCGAACAGCGTTGCGCACCACGGGAATGCTGGTACTGCTCACGGCCGCTCTGCCGGCGAACCTCGCGATCACCGCGGTGGCGCTTGCCCGCTCGGCCGTGCGTCCGGCATCCCGCGAGGTGCCGGAGCGACGGCGCACCGTGCTGGTCAGCGGCGGGAAGATGACCAAGGCGCTGCAGTTGTGCCGCTCGTTCCACGCCGCCGGGCACCGGGTCGTGCTGGTCGAGATGGGCAAGTATCGGATGACGGGGCACCGGTTCTCGCGGGCGGTCGACGCGTTCCACACCGTGCCGCCACCGACCGACCCCGGGTACGCCGACGCGCTGCTCGACATCGTGCGACGCGAGGGGGTCGATGTCTACGTGCCGGTGTGCAGCCCGGTGGCGAGCTGGTACGACGCCGCCGCGGCGGAGGTGCTGCATCCGCACTGCGAGGTCCTGCACGCCGACGCGGACACCGTGGCGATGCTCGACGACAAGCACGCGTTCGCCCGCCGGGCCGCCACGCTCGGACTCGACGTGCCCGACACCCACCGGGTCACCTCGCCGGCGCAGGTCGAGCGCTTCGACTTCGCCGCGGCGGACGGGCCGTACGTGCTCAAGCACCTCGCCTACGACCCGGTGAACCGGCTCGACCTCAGTTTGCTACCGCGACAGAACCCCTCGGAGACAGCGGAGTTCGCCCGGTCGAAGGCGATGGCCGAGGACGACCCGTGGATCCTCCAGCAGTTCGTGCGTGGCACCGAGTACGGCACGCACAGCACGGTGCGTGACGGGCGGGTCGTGGTGCACGCCTGTTGCCGTTCGTCGCCGTTCCAGATCAACTACGAGGCGGTCGACCATCCGCGGATCGAGCGGTGGGTGCGGGCGTTCGTGGAGCCGCTCGGCATCACCGGCCAGGTCAGCCTGGACCTCATCGTCGAGGACGGTGGCCGGGTGGTCGCCATCGAGTGCAACCCGCGCACCCACTCGGCGATCACCATGTTCCACGACCACCCTGGTCTCGCCGCCGCCTACCTCGGCGAGCTTCCGCCGGATGCCGACCCGGTGACACCTTTGCCCGGCAGTCGCCCCACCTACTGGCTCTACCACGAACTGTGGCGGCTGGCCTGCGAGCCCGGGCGGCGGGAGCGGTGGCGCGTCATCCGCCACGGGAAGGACGCGATCTTCTCCTGGGACGACCCGCTGCCGTTCCTTATGGTGCACCACCTGCACATCCCGGTGCTGTTGCTGCGCAGCCTGATCCGCGGCACCGACTGGCTGCGCGTCGACCTCAACATCGGTAAGCTCGTCGAGGTCGGGGGCGACTGAACCGTGCGCGTGCTGCACCTCGTCGGCTCGCCGACCTCGGAGTTCTTCGCCGACCTCTCGCGCCTCTACGCCTGCGACGCGCTCGCCGCGTTGTCCGGATCCGCACCGACCGACCCGGATGCCGCCGCGCCGCCCGACGAGCACGTGGTCGCGCATGTCTCGCCGGGTGGCGGGTGGTGCTTCCCGGCCGATCTCACACCGGCCGCGCTGGCCTCCGCCGACTCGATGACGACCGCCGACGCCGTGGCACGCATCGTCTCGTTGTCGCCCGATATCGCTGTGCCGCAACTGTTCTGCCCGGCCGGGATGACGACCTACCGGGCGTTGCTGGACCTGCTCGGCATCCCGTTCGTCGGGAACCGTGCCGAGACGATGGCGCTCGGTATGCATAAGGCGCGGGCCCGGGCAGTGGTCGCCGTGGCGGGAGTGCGCGTGCCTGACGGCGAGGTGCTGCGGCGCGGGGAGCGGCCCTCACTGGCCCCGCCGGTGGTGGTCAAGCCGGTCGACGCCGACAACTCGGCCGGGGTGGCGCTGGTGCGCCAGCCGGTCGAGCTCGGTCCAGCTCTAGAGGCGGCGTTCGCGTGCTCGGCCGAGGTGCTCGTCGAGCGGTACGTCGAACTCGGCCGCGAGGTGCGGTGCGGCATCCTCGAGCGGGCGGGCGAGTTGGTGGTGCTGCCGGTGGAGGAGTACGCGGTCGACCCGCTGACGAAGCCGATCCGCGGTGCGGGCGACAAGTTGGCTCGCGACGACGCCGGTGACCTGCGTCTGGTGGCCAAGGATGCCGAGCACGCCTGGGTCGTGGACCCCGCCGACCCGGTGACGGATGCCGTGGCTGCCGCTGCCCGCGCCTGCCATGTCGCGCTGGGCTGCCGGCACTACAGCCTGTTCGACTTCCGCATCGACCCGGCCGGCGAGGTGTACTTCCTCGAGGCCGGTCTGTACTGCTCATTCGCCCCGTCGAGCGTCATCGCCGTCATGGCCGCCGCCGCCGGCATCCCCGTGCCCGACCTGTTCCGCCAGTGCGTCGACTCCGCACGGGGCCGCGAGGCGGGCGGCGTGGGTTCGACAGACTCGAGCAACGATCCACAACAACGTCGTGCGGCTGCGGGTCGACTCCGATGAGGGTGCGCCATCAGGGACTCGAACCCCGAACCCGCTGAGTC
>JBOFJB010000417.1:0-2291 GCA_051650465.1 Dermatophilaceae bacterium
GTCGCCGCGCTCGGCGGCATCCCGCAGCCCGTCGACGTTCTCGAGCAGCCACTGCACCTTGCCGGCGCTGAAGTACGTGGCCGGCGGCAGGCCGGCCTTCTCGCGGATGACGTCGCCGCGCCCGTCGGCGTCGAGCGCCCTGGCGATGGCCGCGGTGCGGGTGTCCTGCCAGACGATGGCGTTGTGCAGCGGCCGGCCGGTGCGACGGTCCCAGACGATCGCCGTCTCGCGCTGGTTGGTGACGCCGACGGCGGCGAGGTCGGTGCTCGACAGACCGGCGCCGGTGAGCGCGCTGCCGATGACGGTCTGGGTGCGGTCCCAGATCTCGAGCGGATTGTGCTCGACCCAGCCGGCGCGGGGGAGCACCTGCTCGTGCTCGAGCTGGTGCCGGGCCACCTCGCGCCCGTCGTGGTCGAACACCATGAACCGGGTGCTCGTCGTGCCCTGGTCGACCGCGCCGATGAAGTCCGCCATGGATGCAGCGTATTCGGCCCGCGCGAGGCGTCACACGAGGCGGAACGGGCGCCTCGGCTCGCCGCAGAAGTTGCGTCGCGCCGTAGGAGGTGATGCGTCGAACAGCAGGATCTGCGTCCTGGTCATGACGCGGTCGGCACCCGTCAAGGGCGAGGCTGTGGAGAACCGCGCGGCGCCGGCCGGCGGCTCGGTCACAGTTGGTTCCGTGGACGCACGACTCAGGGCACTGGCCGAGGCGCGCGGTGGCGTCGTCACCGCCTCGCAGGCGGCAGCGGTCGATATCGATGAGCACGGCCTGGTCCGAGCGTGCCGAGTGGGCGACCTCGTGCGAGTCCGTCGCAGCGCGTACGTCCTGGGATCCGAGTGGCACGAGGCCGACGGGCTCGGTCGACATCGGCTGCGGACCCGGGCCGTCCTCGCCAGTCGCGCGGCGAGCTCTGTGGCCTCCCACGAGTCGGCGCTCGCTCTCCATCTACTGCCGGTCCACGGTGCCCCGCCATCCGTGGTCGACCTGCTCGGGCCGGTCACCCGGACCCGCCTGGTCGGCGGCGCGCGCATCCACCCCGCGGGAGCCGTCGATCACGTCGTGGCCGACGGGTTCCGCTGTGTTCCGGTTGCCGTGGCCATCGCCCAGGTCGCGCTGCGTTCGGGCCTCCTGCCCGGGCTGATCCCTGCTGACCGCGCGCTGCACGACCATCGGCTCTCGCTCGACGAGCTGGAGGCGGCTCTCACCGGCCTGGCGGTGCGCCCTCGGGACCACCGGACGGCGGAGGCCGTCGTCGAGCGGGCCGACGGACGATCCGAGTCGGCCGGGGAGACGCGGACGCGGGTCCTGCTCACCGACCTCGGTTTCGACGTGCGCTCGCAGGTGGAGATCAGCGACGAGGACGGGACGCTCGTCGGGCGGGTCGACTTCCTCATCGGTGCGCACGTCGCTGTCGAGTTCGACGGTCGGGTGAAGTACGGCGGAGCGGACGGCCGCGATGCGCTCGTCGCCGAGAAGCGGCGGGAGGACGCGCTGCGATCGCTGGGCTATGTCGTGGTCCGCGTCACCTGGGCGGATCTCGACCATCCGACGCGTGTCGCGGCGATGGTGCGGCGGGCCATGACACGGAACCTGCATCGAGACGCCGCAACTCCTGCGTCTTGAGGCAGGTTCTGCGTCTGTCCAGGGGACGGACATCAGGACACTGCGGACCGATGCCGTCACGGGCCGTCGCATCGCTCCGGCGCGGATGACGCACCGGCCTCGCGACCGGTCGGTCGTCAGCCGGGCCGAGGGGCACGTCGCTGGGTCGAGTCTCGTTGCCCGGCCGGCGGCACGGCGGGCACCGGCGCAACCGTGTACGGATCACCGATGTCGTCGATGGTGCCCGATCGATCGCAGACGTCCATCCGCCACGAGGCGGCGGCCACGCCGTTGTCCAGACCCGCGGTCACCGCCGTCCACCCGTCGTCGAGGCCGTGGACCGTCGGGGGCTCACCGCTCGGGCTGAGACCTTGGGCCTCGGACTCCGACCCCTCCGGCCGGCGGTCCGTCTCCCACCCGGGAGCGGACCAGCCACAGATCTGGGCGCCCTGCGGCAGCGCCGCGTAGGCGACGAGGTTCGCACTCGGGTTCGCCGGGTCGATGCTCGGCTCGGCGAGCACGACGAAGAAGGCGCGGTCCGGCATCCCCGACCGGTCGACCGGCGTGTAGCCGGCGGCCCAGCGTTCGCCGGTCGAGTCGGACCCTCCGGCGGAGATCATGACGCCCCTGCAGGTGTCGGTGTGGACGACGACCCGGCGGCTGGTGTCGCCACCGAGGAAGTTGTCCT
>JBOFJB010000418.1:0-6227 GCA_051650465.1 Dermatophilaceae bacterium
TCTGGTCGCGCTCTCGGCAGTCCTCGATCGAGTACTTGACATCCTCGAACCGGTGGTCCCGGAAACTCAGCGACATGGACCCGCCGAAGTCCTCGATCGGGGAGATCTCCTCGAAGATCTCCTCCAGCCCCGAGCGGGCTGGGACGTCGGTACGTCCGTCGGCCTGCGCGGCCGCCACCCGAGCCTGCCAGCGCTCGTTGCCGAGCAACCAGTCGAAACTCTCGGTCTGAAGAGCGAGAAGGTCCGGAACCTCGAGGGGCTCTCGGATCTTGGCGAAAGACAGACGGCCGGCGACTGTCAATCCGGTAGAAACTGCGGGGGACGCGGTGCGCGAGGCAGCCAAGGAGGGTTCCTTCCACGGGCCTGGTGGGTCAAGCGAGACGGCCACTCTCGACCCGGCCAGATCACCCTTGCCACCGCATCATGCTTCCGCCCGGGGAAACCGGGGGCATGACGATGAGGAGGCTCGACGACGAGCGGGAGAAGGTAGAGGGCAGCGCAACGCGATAGCATACCTGCATAAGGCAGGCAGGTCCAACCGAGACAAATCCCCCGGGACCGGCACACTGGTCTCCTGCCGCCGTCGGCAACGACATCAAGGATGACGGCCCGCCCCTTCCCCGTCAAGGAGTACCCACTGACGCCTGCGCCGGGGACTCGCCAGTCGGCCTGGCCGCCGGCCGCCTCGCGGCTCGAGAAAAACGAGGTCAGTCTGGTGGCGCCGGCGCCCACGGTGCGTGGCAATTTCTTCGTGGCCCGGCCCATCGACCCCAACGCTGACACCGCAGTACGCCGCCCCGGCGCGCGCGCACGGGGCGAGTCCGCATCGACATGCGGACTCGCCCCGTAGCGGCGGAACGTCATCCCCTCATGGGGACGTACTCATTTGACGGTGACGGTGGCGCCGGCGCCCTCAAGTTGTTCCTTGGCTTTCTCGGCAGCGGCCTTGTCGACCTTCTCGAGGACGGGCTTGGGGGCACCGTCGACGAGGTCCTTGGCCTCCTTGAGGCCGAGGGAAGTCAGCGCGCGGACCTCCTTGATGACGGCGATCTTCTTGTCGCCGGCGGCCTCGAGGACGACATCGAACTCGTCCTGCTCCTCGGCGGCAGCGGCGTCCGCGCCGCCAGCAGCGCCGGCGGGGGCGGCACCGGCGACCGCGACGGGTGCGGCGGCGGTGACGTTGAAGGTCTCCTCGAACTGCTTCACGAATTCGGAGAGTTCGATGAGAGTCATTTCCTTGAAAGCGTCAAGGAGTTCGTCGGTGCTGAACTTGGCCATGGTTGGCGTCCTTTCTCATGGGTACCGGGAGTGGCGGTGGGGTGCGCCGACCCGAGGGTCAGTTCGCGTCGCCACCCGGGGCGACGTCGCTGGCCGGGGCCTCGGTGACCTCGGCGGTGTGGGTGTCCGCGGCCTCGGTGACCTGGTCCGCCTCTGGCGCAGGCGCCGCATCCGACACCGGCCCATCGGTCTCGACCTTGGCCCGCAGGGCATCGACCGTCCGCACCGCGTGCGAGAGCGGGGCGGCGAACAAGCGGACGGCCATGCTCAGCGAGGCGTTCATCGCGCCCGCCAATTTGGCCAGGAGTACCTCGCGGGACTCGAGGTCGGCGAGTTTGCTGAGCTCGGCGGCACTGAGTGGCGCTCCGTCGAGCACTCCACCCTTGATGACGAGCAGCGGATTCGCCTTGGCAAAGTCACGCAATCCCTTAGCGGCTTCCACCGGGTCGCCGTCGACGAAGGCGATCGCCGAGGGGCCGACCAACTGCCCGTCGAACGCGGTAACTCCGGCGTCCTTCGCGGCGAGTTGGGTGAGCGTGTTCTTGACCACCGCGTAGGTTGCGTGGCCACGCAGCGAGGTGCGCAACTCGGTGATCTGCTGCACCGTGAGACCGCGGTACTCGGTGAGCACGGCAGCCTTCGCGCTTTGGAACTTCGCCGAGAGTTCAGCAACGGCCGCTGCCTTGTCGGCTCGAGACATGGGCGCCTCCTTCGTCGGTAGCGACCGCCAGTGCGGGGCGCCAACAAAACAAGCCCCGGCACAGGGCACGGGGCTTGAGCGGGGCATCACTACCGTGCAAGAAATACCGGGTAACGATGGCGCTGATGTCGTGGCCTGCGTCGGACGCCCACTTCGTGGAACCTTCGGTCGTGTATCGGTGCACACGACAACCGGCGGTCTTTGGTCACCGCTAAACATACGGGACATGGCGGACCCGACCAAAATCGAGAGCCTGGCACCTCGGCCCGTTGCTGCTGGTGTCCGGCGTGGCGCGCGTTCGTCAGGACGCCTTGGCCGCGCCGACCTCCGACTGCGGGGGGGCGGCCACGGTCGCGGCCGTGCTCCACTCCGAGTACTCGACCTGGATCGGTTGACCGGCGAGGTCCATCGACCCCGACACCAGCAGCCCTTTGGCATCCACGGTCATCTGGTACGAGAGTCCGTTGGGAACCTGTTCGAGAGCGGTTTCGTCAAGCCCTGGAATTGAGCCACCCCTCACGGCCGCTCTCAGTTTCTCTGCGGGGAGGTTGACCGCATACGTGACGTGCTCACCGTCAACAGCAGTGACCTTCGCGTCGACGCCCTCGAAGCCTGTTGTCTTTTCGCTCGGGCTGACAAAGGCGGACTCCATCGCGATCCGCAACGGCCGCATCGCCCTCGACACCGGGTCCCTTTCGTCCACGTTGATCCGGGCCCAACGCTTGCCTGCGGGCTGCGTTGCCACAACGCCACCGCTGACGTACATCACCCCGCCAGACAAGATGGCATCAACGGTCACACCACCCTGGACCAGGGTCATCGACACCGACGGCTTCGCAACGCGATAGGTGACTCTCGCGTCGTACGTCATCGGCGTGGAACCAGCGAAGTTTGCCCGCACGCGTACCGACTTGTTTGCAAGTATCGCCGTGTTGCTCGTAGTGACCAGAGCAGCGAACGACACGGTATCGCCGACCTTGGGATCAGAGATTCGACGGTCGGGGGATACGCTCACCGCCGCATCAGGCGCCGTGTCCACGACTGGGTCGGGGGCTTTGGGCGCGGCGCTGACTCCGCATGCCGTGAGCGCGACAACTGCGGCGAGGATCGCGACGGTCGAGAGAACCCGATGAAGAGCGCGCACGGTGATGTCCTTGGGGGTCGGCGGAGTCAGCGCAGGAAACGCGATCGCGACCCTAGAGCGGTAGGTATCCCCGCGTCCGGTGTTCGGAGCGGGCAGGGGACGAGTGGTGGAGGTTCATCATCCGGATGGACAACTGCCGCCACCGGTCAAGGGTCACGTCCTCGTGCCCGGTCAGGTGTCGGCGTGAGCCGACGCGAGCATCCGGTCCGACGCCGATGTCGGCGACACGCTTCGGCCTGGTGAGCAGGTCGTTGACGTCGTCCTCGGAGCGCAGTACGCCCTCACGACGAAGGCCCGCCATCCCACGGAGGGGGCGGGCCTTCGTGACGAGATCAGGTCACATGTCGGCGGGGCTGGAGGCGGCGTCCTCGAGAAGGCCACGGGTTCTGCTCGCGTCGAGCGGGATGCCGGGGCCCATAGTCGTGGCGAGCGTCGCCTTCGTGATGTACCG
The DNA here is from genome assembly GCA_051650465.1 of Dermatophilaceae bacterium. Classification (GTDB taxonomy): domain Bacteria; phylum Actinomycetota; class Actinomycetes; order Actinomycetales; family Dermatophilaceae; genus JBOFLG01. Next base: position 3,574 of record JBOFJB010000418.1, read on the forward strand.
ACCCTTCGACGACGACGGCTTGAGGCGGAGGATCTCCTCGAGTGCCGTGGCGTAGTTCTCGACGAGCGCCTTCTCGTCGAAGGACGCCTTACCGATGATGAAGTGAAGGTTGCCGTGCTTGTCGACGCGAAACTCGATCTTGCCACCCTTGATGTCGGAGACGGCCTTGGCGGTGTCCATGGTGACCGTGCCGGTCTTCGGGTTGGGCATCAGGCCGCGCGGGCCGAGCACCTTACCGAGTCGACCGACCTTGCCCATAAGGTCCGGCGTAGCAACGACCGCGTCGAAGTCAAGCCAACCACCGGACACTCTCTCGATCAGGTCGTCGGAGCCGACATGGTCCGCACCAGCAGTCCGAGCAGCCTCGGCTCGCTCACCGTTCGCGAAGACCAGAACTCGGGCCGTCTTGCCAGTGCCGTGCGGCAGGTTCACCGTGCCACGGACCATCTGGTCGGCCTTGCGCGGGTCGATGCCAAGGCGGAACGCGACCTCGACGGTCTCGTCATACTTGGCCGACGCTACGGACTTGGCAATCCGGACAGCGTCCAAGGGGCTGTAGAACATCGCCGGGTCGATCCTCTCGACCGCGGCGCGGTATGCCTTGCTGCGCTTCATCTGCTGCTCCTGGTGTGATGCGGTGGAGTCGTGGTCGTCGGGCCAACGCACTGCCCTGCCACTGGTGCGGCGCCGCGGGTGGCGCCGCACCGTCATCCGCGTTCATTGGTCGGGGATGACGCGGGACTGGCTTCTAGAGTTGGGTCTCGATGCCCATCTGACGAGCGGTCCCCGCGATGATCTTCATCGCGGCGTCGACGTCGTTCGCGTTGAGGTCGGGCATCTTGGCCTCGGCGATCTCGCGGAGTTGATCATTCGTGAGTTTGCCGGCTTTGGTCTTGTGTGGCTCGCCGGAGCCCTTCTGCACACCGGCCGCCTTCTTGATCAACTCGCTGGCCGGCGGGGTTTTGGTGATGAAGGTGAACGAGCGGTCTTCGTAGACCGTGATGACGACCGGGATGATGCAGCCGCGCTGGTGCTCGGTCGCGGCGTTATACGCCTTGACGAACTCCATGATGTTGACGCCGTGCTGACCCAGCGCCGGGCCGACGGGGGGCGCTGGTGTCGCGGCGCCAGCCTGGATCTGCAGGTTGATGAACCCAGAGACCTTCTTCTTCTTGGGGGGCATTTCTGTCCTTGCTCGTAGTGATGGGCCGACGCCATGGGCGATGACCCCTTTGCATCCCCGGGCCCCGGGGCGGGTTGGTGCTGTTCGAAAAATCGGCAATGCGGTTTCGTTGGCGGCGCCTGTCGGGCAGTGCGCCACGCTCGGCGCCGGACGCCGGCGCTAGAGTTTGGCGACCTGGGTGAAGGCCAACTCGACCGGGGTCTCCCGGCCGAAGATAGAGACGAGCACCTTGAGCTTCTGGGTATCGGGGCTGATCTCAGAGATCGTGGCAGGCAGCGTCTCGAACGGACCATCCATCACCGTGACCGACTCCCCCACCTCGAAGTCGACGACCGTGGTCGCACCGCTGGAGTCGCCCCCGGCCGGGCTGCCGGCGGCGGACCCGACCGGGGATACCAGGTCGGTGGGCTTCAGCATGCCGAACACTTCGTCCGTGCTGAGTGGGACCGGCTGATGCGCGTTGCCGACGAAACCGGTAACTCCAGGCGTGTGCCGCACGGCACCCCAGGACTCATCAGTGAGATCCATCCGCACTAGCACGTAGCCGGCGTACCGGACCCGGCGTACCAACTTGCGTTGGCCGCCTTTGATCTCACTGACCTCCTCCATCGGCACCTGGATCTCGAAGATGTAGTCCTCCATGTTCAAGGACTGGATGCGAGTCTCGAGGTTGGCCTTGACACGATTCTCGTAGCCGGCATAACTGTGCACGACATACCAATCGCCGACCTTGCTCATCAAGTCGGCGCGAAACGCCTCTACCGGGTCAATCGTGTCCAGGACATCACCATCCTCGTCCACGGACTCCGACGGCTGCGCGTCATCCGTGCTGCCAAGGTTGTCCGTGCTGTCCTGGTCATCAACGTCAACATCGTCTCGGTCAACAGCAACGGCATCGGGCTCGTCATCGACATCCGGCTCGTCGACACTCCCGAACTCGTTGGCCGCAGCAGCCCCATCAGCAACGACGCCGGGCTCACCGACATCCGTGAGTTCGCCGGCATCCGAGGTGGGCAGATCCGCCTCGGCGGACTCGGGCACGGCAAGGTCGGTCCTCTGGTCGGACACGGGGAACCTCTTCCTGGTTGCAGTGGGGTTCGGGCGGGCGATGCGCGTCAGGTACCGAAGACCAGCCCGACAACCTGACCAAACCCGACATCGAGCCCGGAGACGAAGGCCATCATCACGGTGACGAATACGATGACGACAACGGTGTAACTCCACAGTTCCGAGCGGGTGGGCCGCACGACCTTGCGCAACTCGTCGAGAATCTGGCTGACGAACACCCCGAGAGCACGGAACCGACGAGAGATCGGGTTGCCGCTCTCCCCTCGGCCCCTCGCGGGGCGGGAGGGGGTGGTGGTCTGACCCAGGTCGGTCACGGTGCCTCTTCACATCGAACGGGTGCGAGTGTCACGCAGTGCAGGGTGACCGCGACCGCCAACCCCGAAACCGGGGCCGCGACCCGTGG
>JBOFJB010000419.1:0-8374 GCA_051650465.1 Dermatophilaceae bacterium
CGAGGAGGCGGCGGTGCGCACCGAACGCCTCCACGGCGTAGACATCTGCGGTATCCCCGATCGTCACCCGGTATGCCTGCCGGTCCAGCCGCTCGGCGAGGCGGTGGGTGACCTCGGCTCCCGGGTCGACGACGAGCACGGCAGACCCGACCTGGGTCGCCAATGGTTCGTCGTTTTGGGAGGACAGCGCCTCCTCGACGGTGCTCGATGGGTCAGCGGTGGTGACCTCCTCGAGCCGGGTGTCGGGCAGCACTGAGAGCGTCACGTTGTACCCCATACGTAGAGCCTAGGAGACGGTGCTGGATGCCGGAATCTCCTACTACCGGCCGAGGAACTTCTCGAAGCCTTTCGGGAGCGCTGCCGGGTCGAGCGCGCCGGGGTCGAACGCTGCGGGGTCGGCAGGGTCACCTGCACCGAACGCCGTGCCGGCGGGGCGTGCCGTCGCCTTCTCGGCGGCCGCCCGCTCCTCGGCGGCCCGCTTGGCCGGGTTGCCCGACTTGGACTTCTTGCGCTGCGGCTGCTGCTTCGCGCGCTTGCCCGGGCCGGAGCCCATGCCCGGCATGCCCGGCATCCCACCGCCTTTGGCGAGTTGCTTCATCATCTTCTGCGCCTCGCCAAAACGCTCGAGCAGTTGGTTCACCTCGGAGGTGGTGACGCCGGAGCCCTTGGCGATCCGCGAGCGACGCGACCCGTTGATCTGCTTGGGATGGTGACGCTCGAACGGCGTCATCGAGCGAACCATCGCCTCGACCCGGTCGAACTCGCGTTCGTCGAAGGAGTCGAGTTGGGCCTTCATCTGGCCCATCCCCGGCATCATCCCGAGGATGGACTTCAACGACCCCATCTTCTTGATCGCGGCCATCTGCTGAAGGAAGTCGTCGAAGGTGAAGTCCTCGGCGGCGAGGAACTTGCGTTCGATCTCGGCCGCCTCGGCCCGGTCGAACGCCCGCTCGGCCTGCTCGATGAGGGTGAGCACGTCGCCCATGTCGAGGATGCGCGACGCCATCCGGTCGGGGTGGAAGACCTCGAGGTCGGTCAGCGCCTCACCGGTGGAGGCGAACATGATCGGCCGGCCGGTGACCGACGCCACCGACAGGGCCGCACCGCCGCGGGCGTCACCGTCGAGCTTGGACAGCACGACACCGGTGACGTCGACGCCCTCGAGGAACGCTTCGGCGGTCTCGACGGCGGCCTGGCCGATCATCGCGTCGATGACGAAGAGCACCTCGTCGGGCTGCACCGCCGCACGGATGTCGGCCGCCTGCCGCATGAGGTCGGCGTCGACGGCGAGCCGGCCCGCGGTGTCGACGATGACGACGTCGTGCTGGCGGGCCCGCGCTTCGGCAGCACCAGCACGGGCCACCGAGACCGGGTCACCGAACGAGCGGGTGCCATCGACGCCGCCCGACACCGCGTCGTGCCCGCCGACGTTGCCCCGCTCCGGCGCGAACACCGGCACCCCGGCCCGCTCCCCGACGACCTCGAGTTGGGTCACCGCGTTGGGACGCTGCAGGTCGGCGGCGACGAGCAGCGGCGTGTGCCCCTGTGCCTTCAGCCACCGCCCGAGCTTGCCGGCGAGCGTGGTCTTTCCGGACCCTTGCAAGCCGGCGAGCATGATCACGGTGGGCGGCTGCTTGGCGAACCGCAGCGTGCGGGTCTCACCACCGAGGATGCCGACGAGTTCCTCGTTGACGATTTTCACGACCTGCTGCGCTGGGTTGAGCGCCTCGCTGACCTCCGCGCCGAGCGCCCGCTCGCGGACCCGGTGGGTGAACTCCTTGACGACCGGCACGGCGACGTCGGCATCGAGCAGGGCGAGCCGGATGTCGCGGACGGTCTTGTTGACGTCGGACTCGCTGAGCCGGCCCTTCGTGCGCAGGTTGCGGAAGGTGGCGGTCAGCCGATCGGACAGGCTCGTGAACACCGGCCCAGGCTAACGGCTGAGTCGAACGGGTCGAGACGCCAACGTGCCGCTCCCGTCGCTCGGGCTAGCAACCCGAGCGACCGGACGCCGAACGGCGACCACATTCCGCCCGCTCGCCTCAGACCCCCTGCAGTCCGAGGCGAGCGGGCGGATGTGGTCACGAGCCAAGGCCGTCGCAGGTGTCGATGACGACACTCACCACCTGGGCGACTCGGGCCGGCGGGAGCGGCCGACCATCGGTCCCCGTGAGGTACAGGGTGTCGAGGGTCTGGCCGGCATAGGTCGCGATGTGCGCCGACCGCACCGAGACACCGGTCCGCGCCAGCGCGGCACCCAACTCGTGCAGCAAGCCCGGGCGGTCCTCGGCCCGCACCTCGAGCACCGTCGCGTCGCTGCTGGCACCGGGAACGACGAGCGCACGGGCCTGGCCAGGGGTACCAAGTTCAGACTGTCCAGACGGTCGCGCGAGGTGAGCGCGACGCCGGTCGAGAGCCTCCAACGGCCCGCGGTCGTCTCGGCCGAGCCGGGCCAGACCCCTGGCGATTCGGACCGGGTCGGGGGCCGCGCCGCTCGGTGACTCCACGTGCCACTCGTTGGCGGCGAGCCCGTCAACGGTGCGCAGGATCGCGGTGCGCACCAGATGACCCTCGGCCGCGAGCAAACCGGCAGTGTCGGCGAACAGCCCAACCCGGTCGAGGTCGGCGATGTCGAGCCGGTGGCTCCCGCCGGAAGAGATGACCTGCACGTGCGGCGTGCCGCTGCGGACCTCCGCGGCCGTCTCGGGGCCCAGGGCCAGACTGGCGCAGCCCTCGGCATCTGCCGCTGGCATCGGCGCCGACGACCCGCCCCCGGGATGCTCCGGGTGGAGACGGTCGCGAACCGTTGCGGCCAACTGGTCGAGCAGGGTCGCGCGCCAATCGGTCCAGGCAAGCGGACCAGCGGCCGAGGCGTCGGCCTCGGTCAACGCCAGCAACAGTTCGAAGAGGTCGCGGTCGCCACCGGCCGCCGTTACCGCCGCGTCAACGGTTCGCGGGTCCTGGTGATCGCGACGAGTCGCCAACTCGATGAGGGTGAGGTGCTCCCGAACGAGAGTGACGAGCACCTCCACGTCGCGCTCGTTGTATCCCCACCGGCCGGCGATCACTCGAACCGTCTCGGCACCGGTAACGGAGTGGTCATGGGCACCGCGCACCTTGCCGATGTCGTGAAGCAGCGCAGCGACGAGCAGGAGGTCAGGCCGCGACACCCGGCGTACCAGACCAGCCGCACGCACCACGGTCTCGACAAGATGTCGGTCGACCGTATGCCGGTGCACCGCGCTGCGCTGTGGCCGCGAACGCACCGCCGACCACTCTGGCAGCCAGGTGTCGACGATGCCGACCTGGTCCAGACCCTCCCAGACTGCGACCAGCCCCGGCCCGCTGGCGAGCAGGTCGCCGAGCAGGTCACGAAGTGCAGCGGTCCAGACGGCGGGTAAGGATGGCGCACTGCGGGCGAGATTGTCCAAGGTCGCCGGCGCTACCGGCAGCCCGGCCCGCGCTGCCACGACCGCCGCCCGGAACGGCATCCCGGCGTCGTTTCCGGCAAGTCGTGCCGAACCGAGCACGACCTCGCCGTCACTGGCGAAGAGGCCGTGACCAAGCGGAGTCATCTGCGGCCTGCGGGGCCCGACTCGCAGGGTGCGAGCACGTTGCGACTGACCAGCGCGGCGCAGCGTGCCGTCGAGCGAGTAGGCAAGGAGGCGGCCGGCGGTCGCGACCGCGGTGAGCAACTCGTCGGCGTCGTCGTATCCGAGCAGGGCCGCGACCGAGTCGTGGTCGTCCCGCGCCAATCGGTCGCGACCGCGGCCAGTGACCACATGCACCGCGTCACGCGCATCGAGGAGCATGTCGTGCGCGGCGTCGACGCCGCCGTGCGGCCGGTCGGCAAGCCACGCCTCGGCGAGCGCGGCGAGGATCGTCATGTCGCGCAGACCCCCGTGCGCTTCTTTGAGTTCAGGCTCGAGAGACTGGGCAAGGTCGCCCTGCCGCCGATGCCGCGCCGACACCGCCTCGACCAACTGCGGTAGACGCTTGCGGGCGTTGCCGCGCCAGTCGTGTGCCACGGTAGCCCGGGCCGCAGTGACCAACTCGCTATCGCCGGCTACCGCCACGAGATCAAGCAGGCCGACGGCTGCGGTCAGGTCGTTTGCCGCTACCTGACGGCACTGGCTCACCGTACGCACGGCATGATCCAGGCGAACACCGGCATCCCAGATCGGGTACCAGACGCGGTCGGCGAGAGCGGTCAACTCCTTGGCGCCCAGTGAGCGCTCGGAGTGCAGGATGATGAGGTCGTAATCGCTCAGCGGCCCGGCGTCGCCCCGGCCCAAACTCCCGACAGCGGCCAAGGCCACCCCGGCGGCGGGCGTCCCGCCGGTTGCGTCCCGCCAGACCTCAGACAGCCAGGTGCGATTGAACGCGGACAATGCCTCCCGACGCGACCGGCCAGCATCGGCGACGGCGAAGTCGCGGATGCCGGCCACGTCGAGCCTGCGGGAGTCGATACCGCTGGAAGAGGTCTCCATCGGCTCACACGGCCTCGCTGCCACGCTCTCCAGTGCGGACCCGCGCGACGTCATCGACCGGGACCACCCAGACTTTGCCGTCACCGATGCGGCCGGTCTGCGCCGCCTTGAGGATGACATCGACGACCGAGGAGGCGTCCATATCGTCAACAAGAACCTCGAGGCGCGACTTCGGGACGAAGTCCACGGTGTACTCCGCGCCGCGGTAGACCTCGCTGTGTCCGCGCTGCCGACCGTAGCCCTGGGCCTCACTGACCGTCATCCCTTGGATGCCAAAGGCCTCAAGCGCCTCCTTCACCTCATCGAGTTGATGCGGCTTGATGATGGCGGTGACAAGCTTCACCTCCACGCTCCTTCGAAGTCAGTAGCGGTGTCAGTTGAATCTGTGGTGGAACTACTACTCTCGGCCACACCCATCCGCCCCGCGCGCGAACCGAAGTCATAGCCCGACTCGGCATGCTCGGACTGGTCGATACCGGCGGCCTCGACATCCTCAGGAACCCGCCAACCTATCGTCGCCCTGAGAGCGAGCGCGATAACCGAGGTGACCACACCCGATACCAGCATGGCCGCCAATGCGATCAGCACCTGCACGATGGTCTGATCAGCGCCGCCGCCGTAGAACAGGCCGGTGGAGGTGGAGAGCAGACCAGCACCGACGGTGCCCCACAGCCCGGCGACGAGGTGGACGCCCACGACATCGAGCGAATCGTCATAGCCGAATCGGTACTTCAGGCCGACGGCCAGCGCCGCGAGCCCACCGGCGACCACACCCAGGATCAACGCCCCGACCGGGCTGAGTTGGCCGCAGGCCGGCGTGATCGCCACGAGCCCCGCGACGACGCCGGATGCCGCGCCGACCGAGGTGGCATGCCCGTCGCGCAATTTCTCGACAAGCAGCCAGCCGACCATCGCTGCACATGCGGCGGACGCAGTGTTCACCCAGACCAGAGCTGCGGTGGCGTCCGAGGCCAACTCGGAGCCCGCATTGAAGCCGAACCAACCGAACCACAGCAGGCCGGCTCCGATCATCACCAACGGCACGTTGTGCGGACGCATCGCGACCTTGCCGAAACCGAGTCGCTTGCCGACGACCACGGCGAGCACGAGGCCGGCCACACCAGCGTTGATGTGCACGACGGTGCCGCCGGCGAAGTCGATGGGCGCGACGTTGGCCACGCCATCGGTCGTCCCGAAGATCGCCGCGGACAGGCCCGACTCGGCATTCGACAGCAGCCCGCCACCCCAGACCATGTGGGCGATCGGGAAGTACGCGAAGGTGACCCAGAGGGCGCTGAACACCATCCAGGTGGAGAACCTCACCCGATCAGCGACCGCGCCGCTGATGAGCGCGACGGTGATCACCGCGAAGGTCATCTGGAAGCCGACGAACGCCAACTCCGGCACGTTGCCGTAGCCCTCGTAGTTGAAGAAGTTGATCACCGAATCCGACGTACCGGCGAGCCCGAACTTGTCGAACGGGTTGGCAATGATGCCGGCAATGTCGTTGTCGCCGAACGACATCGAGTAGCCGTAGAGGACGTAGATGATGCCGACGATGCCCAGCGAACCGAACGACATCATCATCATGTTGAGGACCGACTTCCCGCGGGACAGCCCGCCGTAGAAGAGGGCGAGACCCGGGGTGGTCATGAGGAGAACGAGGGAGGCACTGAACAGCAGGAACGCGGTCGCCGCGTAGTCCACCGTCAGCTCCTCCGCCAGGGGCGTCAAGGTGCTCATGGTCCCCTAGGGTGCGGGCGAGCGGTTTCACCACCCGTGCCCAGAAGTTTCGGTGGTGTTGCGTGGCCGGCCCGAGTGTAAGCATTGCGTTTCACATCACTCTCGACCCCAGATCCCGAGACCGTCTGTCGAGGATGTTGACGCCCACCTGGGCCGCCATCCGACACTGCGCCGGACGCCGGGCGACGACCGCCGCGGATGACGCCGGGCTCGCTAATCCAGGACCGCGTCGACGAACGCCTCGGGGTCGAATGGCGCGAGGTCGTCCGGCCCCTCGCCAAGACCGACCAGTTTGACCGGAACGCCGAGTTCGCGTTGGACGGCGACCACGATCCCACCCTTCGCAGTGCCGTCGAGTTTGGTGAGCACGATCCCGGTGAGTCCAACGACCTCTGCGAACACCCTTGCCTGGCTCAAGCCGTTCTGGCCGGTGGTGGCATCGAGCACGAGCAGAACCTCGTCCACGGGGCTCTGTTTCTCGATGACCCGCTTCACCTTGCCCAATTCGCTCATGAGATTGGCCTTGTTCTGCAGTCGGCCAGCGGTATCCACCAGTACGACGTCGGCCTCGGCCTCGGCGGCAACCCGGACCGCCTCGAACGCCACCGATGCGGGGTCCGCACCGTCACGGTCCGACCGCACCGTCGCGACACCGACCCGATCACCCCAGGTTTGCAGTTGGTCAGCAGCAGCAGCCCGGAAGGTGTCGGCCGCACCGAGGACGACATCCTTGTTCTCGGCGACCAGCACCCGGGCAAGTTTGCCAACGGTGGTCGTCTTTCCCACACCGTTGACCCCAACGACGAGCACACAGGCCGGCCGGTCGGCGACCCGGGACGACACCACGGACCGATCCATACTCGGGCCGACCAAGCGAAGCAACTCCTCACGAAGCCAGCGGCGCGCGGTGGCCTCGTCGGTGGTGCCACCGGAGGCAACCCGAATCCGCAGCGCCTCAACCAACTGGGTGCTCGCCGCGACACCGAGGTCCGCCGCGAGCAGGGTGTCCTCGACCTCTTCCCACACCGCGTCGTCGAGTTTTCCGCCGGCCAGGAGCACCAGGAGGCTCTGGCCCAGCGCAGTGTTCGACCGGGCCAGCCGCGCCCGAAGCCTGCGCAGCCGCCCGGCGGGAGCCGCGGGGCGCTCAGGCTCGGCGGCCGGCGGCGCACCAGCAGGTAAATCGGCCGACGCATCGGCATCCTGCTCGGCGACCTCGACCCCGCTCGTCGCGGCACTCAGCCGTTCGCGAACGTCGGCGTCGGTGGTGCTGGCCCCGGACGACTGTTGCCGCTCAGTACCCGTGTACCGGCCGGAGCGCCCGCGCAGCAAGGCCAGCGAACCACCACCGACCACGACGAGCACGACCAAGGCAATGGCGAGGTACTCCCCCACGCTGTCGACGGCACTCATGTGCTCATTCTTTCAGCACCTGCCCCGCCGCCGGCACCTGCTCCCACTGCTTCCGATGACCGGCAGCTGGTCGACACCATCGACGGCGGTCCGAGCGCCGACGCCCTGCACGACGCCGTGATGGCAGCAGCGTCGTGGGTCGCTTCGGATGCGATGGTCGGTCCGCCCATCCACGGCGACCTGCTCATGGACGGAGTCGGTCAGAAGATGCGAACCCGGTCCTGCGGGCCCAGCCACATGCCGTCGCCATCGGCGACACCGAACGCCTCGTGGAACTCGTCGAGGTTGCGAGCAGCGTTAGCGCGTAGATCCATCGGGCTGTGCGGGTCTACCGCAAGCAGCCGTTCAGCCTCCTCAGACCTGGCCTTCCCGCGCCAGATCTGAGCCCAACCCAGAAAGAAGCGCTGGTCGCCGGTGAGGCCGTCGAGCTCGGGAGCAGAACTCTCCCCCAACGAGATTCGATACGCCAGCAGCCCAATGGCCAAGCCACCGAGGTCGCCGATGTTCTCACCGACGGTGAGCGCACCGTTGACCTGACAGCCTGGAGCGTCACGGGTCTCGAGTTTCCCGAACTGGGCGACCAACGCGTCAGCTCGCGCCTGGAAAGCGGCGCGGTCATCCGGTGTCCACCAGTCACGCAGCAGACCCGTGCCGTCGAACTGCGAGCCCTGATCGTCGAACCCGTGCCCGATCTCGTGCCCAATGACCGCACCGATGCCTCCGTAGTTGGC
>JBOFJB010000420.1:0-14551 GCA_051650465.1 Dermatophilaceae bacterium
CGGCGCTGTTCGAGCACGACTCCATCACCACCACCGAGGCGAAGGCGAAACGGCTCCGGCCGCTCGCCGAGCGACTGGTCACCTTCGCCAAACGCGGCGACCTGCACGCCCGTCGTCGGGTGATGACGGTCGTGCGAGATAAGAGTGTCGTGCACCGCTTGTTCGTCGAGATCGCCCCCGATATGGCCGAGCGGCCCGGCGGGTACACCCGGATCACCAAGGTCGGCCCACGCAAGGGCGACAATGCGCCGATGGCAGTCATCGAGTTGGTCCGTGAGCCGGTCGCCAAGAAGGCAACCGTCAAGGAGGCCGAGGCGGCCACCAAGCGCGCTGCCAAGGACCGCACAACAGCCGCGGCTCCCGCCGATGAGCCAGAGCAGTCAGAAGCGGCCGACGGGAGCACGACCGTCGATGGTTCGGCAGCAGGCGAGCCACCCGCGGACGCACCGGCCGTGAATGTCCAAGCCGGTGGCTCTGCGGACGATGCCGCGGCCGCCGCGGGCGCCGGCGAAGCAACCCTGCCAGCGGGAGCCATGGCACCGCTTCCTGATGGTTCCGCCCCCGATGGCTACGCCGTCAAAGGCAACAGCGACTCCGGCAAGTACCACGTCCCAGGCTCCCGGTGGTATGCCCAAACCGAGGCGGAGTTCTGGTTCGCGGACGCCGCTGCTGCCGAGGCCGCCGGCTTCGAGCCTGCGGGCGGCGCGGCGGCTCAGCAGGTCGACCAGGCCGGCTGAGCGCACTTCTCGTTGTTCGGCTTACGGGTCCCCTTCGGCGAGGAGGGGACCCGTGGCGTCATTCCGGGCGGACGGCCGGGCGCCGACTACGCTGGCGCGGTGCCCGTCCGGATCCGGCTCGACCTTGCCTACGACGGCACGGACTTCTCGGGCTGGGCCGCGCAGCCGGGGCAGCGCACTGTCGAAGGGGTGCTTGGCGAGGGGCTGGGGGTGGTGCTGCGGTCCGATGACCTGCGCCTCACTGTCGCCGGGCGCACCGATGCCGGTGTACACGCGCGCGGCCAGGTAGCCCACTCCGATGCGCCGGATGACGCGTGGGAGCGGCTGCCGGGCCGCTCGCCGCAGAATCCCGCCGAGGCTCTGGTCGCGCGGCTACGTGGCGTGCTTCCAGCCGATGTCGTCGTGCACCGGGCGAGCCTCGCTCCGCCCGGCTTCGACGCGCGGTTCTCAGCGCTGTGGCGGCGCTATCGGTACCGGCTGTGCGACGAGCCAGCTGGTCTGGACCCGCTGCGCCGGCACGACACGGTGGTTGCCCGTGGGCGCGGGCCGCTTGACCTGAACGCCATGAGGGCCGCGTCGGCGCGGCTGCTCGGGCTGCACGATTTCGCCGCGTTCTGTCGCCGGCGAGTCGGTGCCACGACCGTGCGCACCCTGCTGGAGTACTCGTGGGCCCGCGGCGCGGACGGCGTCGTCGAGGGCAGAGTCGTGGCGGATGCGTTCTGCCACAGCATGGTTCGTGCGCTCGTCGGTGCGGTAGTGGCGGTCGGGGAGGGGAGGTTGGCGATGGACGTACCCGAGAGAGTGCTAGCGGCCCGGGTGCGGGACCCGCGGGTGACGGTGATGCCCGCCCACGGGCTCTCGCTCGAGGAGGTCTTCTATCCGCCGGACGCCGATCTCGCCGTCCGGGCCAGACAGGCGCGGGCGACCCGTGCCACCTCCGGGTGAGCGGTCGTCATCTGTCGGTGGCCGGGCCTACGGTGGTCGGATGGCGCACCCGCTGAGGTTCCGCGACGACGACCCGCTGCTCGCTCGGGTACGCGACATCGCGCTCGGGCTCCCAGGGGCTGCCGAGAAGATCAGCCATGGGCGCCCGAGTTTCTTCACCACGCGTGTCTTCGCCATCTTCGGCGGGGTAGTCAAGGGCGACCACTCTTCCGGCGCCCTCGGGCAGGCGGTGCTGTTCCGGCCTGACGAGACGGAGCGTCCGGCGCTTCTCGACGACGGCAGGTTCGTCATCCCTGGCTACGAGGGGGCGTACGGATGGCTCGCGCTCGACCTGCGTCACGACCCCGACTGGGCCGAGGTCGCCGAACTCGTCGAGAGTTCGTACCGGGTAACCGCACCGCGGCGTCTCGTTACCGAACTCGATGCCCGCTCGGCCAGGTAGGGCGGCCGGCCCAGACGAGCCGGGCACTGCTGGCCAAGGCGCGACTCCGCGTCGGTAGCAGCGAAGGGCGTCGGAGCGCGCAGCACGGGCACAGTGGTCACGGCTGGTCCTGAGTTCGAGGAACCCGGTCCAGGTCGATGGGGTAGGTGACGGTATACACGGCGACCCGGCGGGCCTGCGGGTTGCCCTGTCCGGCCCGGCGGTAGCGGCCGAGCACGTCGTCGATCTCGGCAGCCATCGCACGCAACTGCTCGGGAGTGGCGATGACGTAACCGTCGCTCATGCCGCAGGAGTCGCGCCACGCGCCCGGCCAGGTGTGCTCGACGTCGAGCCAGCGCTCGAAGCGCTCGCCGAGATGCCGCGAGTAGTCCCGGGTGAGCCAGCCGAGCGCGGTCTCGGCGTCGTCGTCGCCGATGAGGTCACTGGGTCGGTACCGACGGCTCTCAGCAGCCGCCCGCCATAGTCGGCGCTTGCCCGCGCCGTCGCCGGTGTCCGTGACCAAGCCGGCCGACTCGAGCCGGCGCAGGTGGTAACTCGTGGCGCCGGAGTTCGTGCCGAGTTGGGCGGCAAGAGAGGTGGCCGTAGCCGGGCCGCCGACACGCAGGGACGACAACAGGCGACTGCGCAACGGATGAGCGAGGGTCGTCAGGGCCGTGGCGTCGAGCCGCGCATCGGTGAGCGGCTCGCCCTCCTCTGGCGTCCCAGCGGTGGAGATGTCGGTCACCCAGACACCGTATCTGTGCATAGTAGTTGTGCATAGTAGTTGTGGGCCGGACGCTTGCGAGGGCTGGAGCGGAGTACGAAAATGCAGGTCAGCGACGTCCGATTCGCTGTGGGCGGGAATTTCGGGGAATCCGCCAGCGCCCGTAGAATCGGCGCACGACGTGTCAGGCGGCCCCGGCAGCACGTTCCGCTGAGCGGCCCGAGACACATCTTCACCCGATTCGTCACCGTCAGGAAGCACCAATGCGTACCTATACCCCCAAGGCGGGCGAGGTCACCAAGGCGTGGCACATCATCGACGCCACCGACATCGTGCTCGGCCGGCTCGCGAGCCAGACCGCCGTCCTGCTGCGCGGCAAGCACAAGCCGACCTTCGCGCCGCACGTCGACACCGGCGACTTCGTCATCATCATCAACGCCGACAAGGTCGCGCTCACCGGCTCCAAGGCCACGAAGAAACTCGCGTACCGCCACTCCGGTTTTCCCGGCGGTCTGAAGTCGACCTCCTATACCGACCTGCTCGCCAGGAATCCCGAGAAGGCGGTCGAGAAGGCCGTGCGTGGGATGCTCCCGCGGACCACCCTCGGACGCCAGCAGCTCACCAAACTCAAGGTCTACCGCGGTGCTGAGCACCCGCACACGGCCCAGCAGCCGAAGCCCTACCAGATCACCCAGGTGGCCCAGTGATGAGCGAGAACACCGATATCGACCAGACCGTAGGCACCGATGCCGACGACGCCCCGGTCAGTGAGTACCGCACCGAATCGTCAGGGCCGGTCTCCGACGAGCCGGCCCGCCGCCCGTCGGCGTCGGCTCCGGGTGCCGCAACCGGCCGACGCAAGCAGGCTGTCGCCCGAGTCCGGATTGTCCCCGGTTCCGGCGAGTGGACGATCAACGGCCGCACCCTCGAGACGTACTTTCCCAACAAGGTGCACCAGCAGATCGTCAACGAGCCGCTAAAGGTGCTCGAACTCGACGGTTCCTACGACGTACTCGTACGAGTGCACGGTGGTGGGCCGTCGGGCCAGGCCGGTGCGGTACGTCTCGGTGTCGCCCGCTCGCTCAACGGGGTCGACCCAGAGACCAACCGGCCAGCGCTGAAGAAGGCCGGCTTCCTCACCCGGGACCCTCGCGTCCCGGAGCGCAAGAAGGCCGGGCTGAAGAAGGCACGCAAGGCGCCGCAATACAGCAAGCGCTGACGCGCCCGATCGGCTGCGCACGACGCACCGGTCACCGAAGGCGGCACCAAGCGGTGCCGCCTTCGGTGCGCTCGGGGTAGGTTTCGGTTCGATCCATGGCTGGAAGGGTGTTCAGCAGATGTCCCGACTCTTCGGAACCGACGGCGTTCGTGGCGTCGCCAATGGCCCGGTGGTCACCGCCGAACTGGCGCTCTCGCTCAGCGTGGCAGCGGCACGTGTACTGGGTGCGGCCGGGTCCGGCACCGCTCGACGGCCGACCGCGGTGGTGGGTCGCGACCCACGAGCCTCGGGCGAGTTCCTCGGTGCTGCCGTCGTCGCCGGGCTCGCCTCGGCCGGGGTCGACGTCTGCGACGCGGGAGTGTTGCCCACCCCCGCCGTCGCCTACCTCACCGCCGAGACCTGCGCGGATTTCGGGGTGATGCTCTCCGCGTCACACAACCCGATGCCCGACAACGGCATCAAGTTCTTCGCTCGTGGCGGGCACAAACTCCCCGACCAGGTCGAGGACCGCATCGAAGCCGCCATCCGCGAGCCGTGGGCGCGGCCGACCGGCGCGGACGTCGGGCGGGTGGCGCAGATGGCCGACGGCCACACCCGGTACGTCGCGCATCTGCTCAACGTGCTGCCGAACCGGCTCGACGGCCTCACCGTGGTCATCGACGCGGCTCACGGCGCAGCGAGTGTCGTATCTCCCGAGGTGTTCCGGCTCGCCGGCGCTGACGTGGTCGAGATCGGCACGGCGCCTGACGGGCTCAATATCAACGACGGCTACGGGTCAACCGCGCTCGGTCCGCTCCGGCAGGCTGTCGTCGCACACGGAGCCGACCTTGGCGTCGCGCATGACGGCGACGCCGACCGCTGCCTCGCCGTCGATGCCACCGGTGCCGAGGTCGACGGTGACCAGCTGATGGGCATCCTCGCGGTCGCGCTCAAGGAGCGTGGCGGGCTCGCCGGCGACACCCTTGTTGCGACGGTGATGAGCAACCTCGGCCTCGTCCAGGCCATGGAGCGGCACGGCATCCGAGTGGTCCGCGCCGGCGTCGGCGATCGGTACGTCCTCGAGGAGATGCGCGCTGGCGGCTACGCACTCGGCGGCGAGCAGTCCGGGCATGTCATCATGCTCGACCACGTGACCACCGGTGACGGCGTGCTCACCGGGTTGATGCTCGCGGCGCGGATGGCGCAGACCGGCCGGCCGCTGCACGACCTGGCGACGGTGATGACCCGCCTGCCGCAGGTACTCGTCAATGTCCCAGGTGTCGACACCGCTCGGGTCGACGCCGACATCGGGGTGCTGGACGCCGTACGGGTCGCGGAGGAAGCCCTCGACGGCCACGGTCGGGTCCTGCTGCGCCGGTCAGGTACCGAGCCGGTGGTGCGAGTAATGGTCGAGGCCAGCACGGAGGAGACTGCCAAGGCGACTGCCGACCAGCTCGCTGGGGTGGTCAAGCACCGTCTGTCGCTCACCTGAGATGAGCAGCCCCGGGCGCCGTCGTATGTTGGACGCGTCGGGCAAGCCCTGCTCGGCGTCGACATCAGTCACCACTGAGGAGATCGCAGTGCCCCACGAGTCCCTGACCAAGGTCCTCTACACCATCGGTGCCACCGCCACCGGCGGGCGCGAGGGTCGAACGACGAGCGAGGACGGCACGGTCGATGTCGCGCTCGGCCGCCCGGGTGCGAGTGCCGAGCCGACCGCCAACCCCGAGACACTGTTCGCCGCAGGTTATGCCGCGTGCTACAACGGCGCGCTGGCCTACGTTGCCAAGGAGCAAGGCATCGACACCACGGCAGCCGTGACCACCGTCGCGGTCTCGTTCGGGACTACCGACACCGGGGTCGGCCTCGCCGCCGCGATCAACACCGACATCCCCGGGGTCGACGCCGACACGGCTCAGTCGCTCGCTGACCAGGCGCATGCGTTCTGCCCCTACAGCAAGGCCACCCGCGGCAACATCGACGTCACCGTGGTCGGTCGTCCGGCCTGACCCTGGCCCGGACGCCCGGTCCGGATGCCGCGCCGCCCGCTGGATGACGACCCGCAGGCCGTCCTCCAGCGGGATCGGTCCGCGCGGTGCCGTCGGTCACCTCAGCGGTTGCGGTGGGCCGCCAGGATCCGGGCATATTCGTGGCCGGAGTCCTTGACCGTGCGGCGTTGCGTCGCATAGTCGACGTGCACGATGCCGAACCGCTTCTCGTAGCCGAAGGCCCACTCGAAGTTGTCGAGTAGCGACCAGGCGAAGTAGCCGCGCACGTCGGTCCCGTCCGCGACTGCATCGGCCAGCGCGTCGAGGTGGGCGTGCAGGTAGGCAACCCGGTCGCCATCGTGGATGCCGCCGTCATCCGAGACGACATCGGGCCACGCCGACCCGTTCTCGGTGATGTAGACCGGCAGGCCGGAGTCGTGGGCGCAACGCTGCACCGTCATCCGGAACCCGGCCGGGTCCTGCTCCCAGCCCATGGCGGTGAGCGGTGGTCGCGGGTCGACCGTCACCACGCCGTCGCAGCCCGGCATCGGGTTGTCCCGCGGCTCGCCGGAGCGGGCCGCGCGCACCCGCGCCGGGAAGTAGTTGTTGACGCCGAGGTTGTCGAGCGGTGCCGCGATCGTCGCGAGGTCGCCGTCGCGGAGGTACGCATGATCGGTGAGGTGCGCGGTGTCGTCGAGGAACCCGGGCGGGTAGGCGCCGCGAAAGATCGGGTCGAGGAACAGGCCGTTGGTCGCGTTGTCGGCGCGGCGCACGGCATCCGCGTCGAACTCGTCGCCGTCGTCGGGGCCGTACACATGGCTGGGATTCACCGTGATCGACACTTCGGCACCGGGGCAGCGCTCGCGGATGACGGGCACCGCCGTGCCGTGCGCGAGCATGAGGTGGTGCGCGGCCACCATCGACCGTGCGGGGTCGCGGTGGCCGGGGGCGTGCGCGCCGATCGCGTAGGACAGGATCGAGGAGCACCACGGCTCGTTCAGCGTGGTCCAGTTGCGCACCCGGTCGCCAAGGGCGCCGACGACGGCCGCGGCGTACTCAGCGAACCAGCCCGCGACATCGCGGTTCAGCCAGCCGCCGCGGTCGTCGAGCACCTGCGGCAGATCCCAGTGGTAGAGGGTGACGAACGGCCGGATGCCGTGCTCCAGCAGGGTGTCGACGAGCCGGTCGTAGAAGGCGACCCCCGCCGGGTTCACCGCTCCGGTCCCGGTCGGGACGATGCGCGGCCAGGCGACCGAGAAGCGGTAGGCATCGACGCCGAGCCCCGCCATGAGGGCCACGTCCTGCGGCATCCGGTGGTAGTGGTCGCAGGCGACGTCGCCGGTGTCGCCGTTCAGCACCCGTCCGGGGGTGCGCGAGAAGGTGTCCCAGATGGAGGGGGTGCGACCGTCCTCGTCGTGAGCGCCCTCGATCTGGTAACTGGCGGTCGCTGCACCCCAGAGGAAGCCGGGTGGGAACGTACGGGTGAAGGTCTCCACCGCCGGCACGCTACCGGGCACAGCGCGAACTCTCGCGAGCGTTCGGCATCCGGGGCCACCGTCATCCAGAGTCGGTCGTTGGTCGGCCCGACGGCACGACGTCGGCCGAGTCCGGGATCCGCACCGCGGTGCTCTTCACCGGGAGCGCCGTGACCGGCACGAGGCGGATGCCGTTGCTCACACGGGCAGTCCCGGATCGACGCCCGCTTCGCCGATCACGGTGACGACTCGCACCTCACCAGAAGCGAGGTCGTAGTGTCCGCCGACGATCGCCAGCCGCCCCTGGTGAAGACGATCGTGGATTGCTGTGGAACGCTCGGCGATGAGCGCACAGGTGCGGGCCACGTGAGCGCGCTCGACGTCCTTGGTGCTCGCCGTGCCGGAGCTGGAGGTGGCCAGGACGCTCGGGGTGACCCGCTCGATGACGTCCCTGAGGTAGCCGCCTGGCACCTCGCCGGTGCGCACCGCATCCTGGGCCGCCGCGACCGCACCGCACGAGTGGTGACCGAGCACCACCAGGAGCGGGCAGCCGAGCACGTCGAGGCCGTACTCCAGCGAGCCCAGCACGCTGGAGTCGAGCACGTGGCCGGCGGTACGCACGACGAACAGTTCGCCGAGGCCCTGGTCGAAGATCACTCCGGGGGTGACTCGGGAGTCGGCGCACCCGAAGAAGACCGCGAGCGGTTGTTGCCCCTGGGTCAGGCGGAGGCGGGCCGCGCGGTCGGGGCGGATGGGCTGGCAGCCTTCGGTGTGGAAGCGGGCGTTACCGGCGGCCAGGAGCGCCCAGGCATCCGTCGGGGTGATCGCGGCGGGATCTGGCCGGGTCGCGGAGGAGGCGTGCGTGACGTCGTCCCCTCCCACGTCATCCCGGCCCACGCCGGTGGCCGCGTCCTGGGTCGCGGTGGGGCGAGATGGTGAGCACGTCGAGCACCTCACCGACCCGGTGCGGCTGCTCGACGGGGTGTCGAAGCGGGCGGTCGGACAGCACGCGGTACCGGTTGCGGCGGCCGTCGCGCTCACGCTCGAGGTAGCCCCCGTCGACGAGGTCGGCGACGATGCGCTGCGCGGCCCGCTCGGTGATGCCCACCGTGGCGGCCAGGTCACGGATGCGCGCTTCCGGGTCGCGAACCAGGCACACGAGGACGTGCCCATGGTTCGTGAAGAACGTCCAGTCACCCACGCGGTGCAGTCTAGAGAGTGTGGTCGGGCGCGATCCGGGAGGAACGGCGAGCGCAAAAGCAGAAGAAATTGACACGACTTAAATGTCGTGTGTTTACTTGCGGTCGTGTCCACAGTCCTTGCCTCGATGCTCGTGCCGCTTGTCCTCCTCGCCGGCGCCTTCGTGGTGCCAATAGTGCGGCCTGGGATGGCGCTCACGGCCGGTGCGTCGGCTGCAGCCGTGTCGGCGCTCGTCGTGGCCACGACGGGGGCACTCGAGCCAATCCCGACCGTCCTGCTGCTTTTCACGACAGCACTGACCATGGTCGTGGCCGCCTTCTCCCGGCGGCACCTCGACGGTGACGTCGACCGACCCCGATACGACCGCGCACTGCTGCTCACCACGGCGGCCGCAGTGCTCGTCGTCACGACCAGCGACCTGCTGCTCGTGCTGGCGGGATGGCTGCTCACCGGATGGGGACTCACCCGACTCATCGGCCACCATCGTCGCCTCGACAGCACTCGCCGCGCGCTCGGCTCCCTTCGCTGGGCCCGCCTCGTGGGCGACGCGGCGCTCGCCGTCGCGGTCGGCATCCTTGTCGTCGGCGCCGGAAGCACATCGATTCCCGAGGTGTCCACCTGGGCCGGCGCCGCGCCCACTGCCCCGCTCGCCGTCGCTGCCGTGGCTCTCGCGGTCGCCGCCGGCGCGCGCAGCGGGCTGCTGCCCTTCATCCGGTGGCTGCCGCTCAGCGTGGTCGCGCCGGCGCCGGTGTCGGCGTTGCTCCATGCCGGCATCGCCAATGCGCCGGTCGTGCTGCTCATCGCCCTCGAGCCGGTGTGGAACGTCTCGCCGGTGATCGCCTGGGGCCTTCTCGGCTACGCCCTCACCAGCGCCGTGCTGACCTTCCCCCGCCTGCTCGTCCGCGCCGACGTCAAGACCCGCCTCGCCTGGTCGACGACCGGGCAACTCGCGTTCATGCTCGCGCTGGTAGCCGCCGGCGCTTACGTCGCGGCACTCGCGCATCTGATGCTCCACGGCGTGTATAAGGCGCTCGGGTTCCTCTGGGCCGGGGCGGAACTACCGCGTGCCCGCACCGACCGGCTCCCGCGCACCAGCCAGCGGGTCCGGGTCGTCGGATCGGTGCTCGGCCTGCTGTTCGTGGGCGCACTGGTGGCGGCCGACGCCGGGTGGCAGCACCCGGTGAGCGGTGCCGCGCTGCTCACGGCCGGCGCCGCCGGAGGGTACGGACTTTTCTCGTTGCGATCCACCTGGCGTACGAGGCTGCTCGCTGTGGTGGTGGCGCTCGGGTCCGTGGGTGTGGTCCTGGTCGCCGTGCGCCTGCTGGCCGAGGTGCTCGGCCTCCCGCTGGTCGCCGACGGCCCCCGCGCGTGGGTCGCGGCGGTCGTGGTGCTCATCTTCGCCGCGGCGGGGGTTTGGCTCCGCGGCCAGCGGTCCGCGCCGGTGTGGGCGCGGCTGCACCGCGCGGCCGACCCGGTCCGGGTGCCTCGTCGACGGAGGCCGGTGCCGGCCAGCCTCGGGAGGGGCTCCTCCGGCGGTGGACCCGAGGTGCGCCCCGGCGGTGGACCCGAGGTGCGCGCGGCCGTCGTCCGAGCCGCTGCTGCGGTGCCGCCGACCTGGAACTGGTCGACCTTCATCGCCACCAATCCCCTTCTCGGAGAGGAGCACCGCCCGTTCACCGACGCGGTGCGCACGGCGTCCGAGCGGGGCTGGAGCGCCGTCGACGGTGTGCCGGCGTCGGGCCGTGGCCGGGTGGCATCGCCGGCCGGTCGCGCGGTCGACGACGTGGTGGCCGGCTGGCTCGCCGCGTGGACCGACACCTCGGCCACCGCGCTGCCGGCTCCCGGTCGAGACCTCCCATTGTGGCGGTGGGTCCGCGAGGTCGCCGTTTACGACCCGGTACTCGGTTCTCGGTGGCGTGACGCCCTGCGCGCGTTGCCCGCAGACGGCGCCAAGGCGCTCGCCCTGCTGGCGCCCGATCTCGGGGTGACCGACACCGAACGGTGGGCGACCGAGGAACTGCTCCGCCTCCCTGGATGGGCCGGCTACCTCAGTCGGCGGGGCACGGCGGCTGCGGCCCTCGATGCCGCTCCGCTCGTCGACCTGCTGGCGGCCCGGGCGGTGCTGCGGCTCGCCTTCGGCGACCTGCCCGGCGTATCGGTGGCCGGCCTCGACGCTGGCCTCGACGCTGGGGTCCCGGACGAGGACCTGGTGCCTGCGGCGGTGCGTGCCCTCGCCGTCCGCGAGCACGAGGTGGTGCGGCCGGTGCTCGCCGCCCTTGACGGCCGCCCGGTGCCGAGCCGCGACCGTGCGGTGTCGTCCAGGCGGAGCGACGCTGACCTGGTCTTCTGCATCGACGTCCGGAGCGAGGTGCTTCGGCGCCACCTCGAGCCCGTCGGCCAGTACCGCACGGTCGGCTTCGCCGGGTTCTTCGGGATGCCGCTGCGGCGCGAGTGCGCTGGCACGGCGCCCACCGGCCGGCTACCGATCCTCCTGGAGCCGGTCGCGACCGTCCGTGAGGACCCGCCCGGCGGGGCCGGTGTGAGCGCCTTGGTCTACGCCGCGCTGCGGCAGGCACTCGACGCTCCTGGCAGCGGTTTCGCCGCAGTCGACGTCGCGGCCCTGCGGGGCGTCGCGCTGGCCGGGCGCGTGCTCGCGCCGACGCTGGCGCGACCCGTGCCGGTGCCGACTCGTCGGCTGCACCTCGACATCGAGGCCCAGCCCCAACTGCTCGATGCGGCCGTGAACCTGCTGCGCTCGGCCGGGCTGCATGGCCCGACCACCGGGCGTCTCGTCGTGCTCGCCGGTCACGGCAGCACATCGACGAACAACCCGGCCGAGGCGGCGTTCGACTGTGGGGCGTGCGGTGGGAGCCGAGGCGGGTTCAACGCACGGGTAGCCGCGGCCGTTCTGGCGACGGAAGCCGGCCGAGCGGCTGTCGCCGACGCGGGGCTCCACCTCCCGGCGGACACGGTGTTCCTCGCCGCCGAGCACGACACGGCGACCGATCGGGTGCGGATCCTGGATCGCGACTCCGTACCCTCCACGCACGCCGCCGACCTCGCTCGTCTCGAGACCGATCTCGCCACCGCCGGTGCCACCACCGCAGCCGAGCGCGCGGACCTGCTCCCGGGTGCGCGGCCCGGTACTGCCGCTGCATCGGCGGTGTGGCGACGCGCGCTGGACCCTGGTGAGGTCAGACACGAGTGGGGCCTGGCCGGCAACGCGTTCTTCATCGCCGCACCGCGTTCGCTCACTGCGGACCTCGACCTGCGGGGCCGGGCCTTCCTGCACGACTACGACCCCGTCACCGACCCCAGCGGAGCGCTTCTCGAGGTAATCCTCACCGCCCCAGTCGTCGTCGCGCACTGGATCAACATGCAGTACGTCCTCAGCACCGCCGACCCGGAGGGCTTGGGCTCGGGAAGTAAAACCGCACACAACCCGGTCGGCGGGATCGGGGTGCTGTCCGGCGCCACTGGAGATCTTCGCGCTGGCCTCGCCGAGCAGTCGGTGCGGTACCTCGGGCGTCCGGCCCATGACCCGACGCGGCTGTGCGTCCTTCTGCACGCCGCGCCTGGCGACGTCGACGCGGTGCTCGAACGTCACCCCGAGGTCGGCGCGCTGGTGAGCGGGGAATGGCTCTCGCTGCATGTGCACCAGGCCGACACCGGTGCCGTGCTGCGCCGCACGTCCAGCGGATGGCGACCCTCGGTCGATCGTGCAGACGTCGCCGACCGGGACTCGGTGCGTCTGCCGGTCTGACGGTCCGACCGCCAGCCAACGGTCAGATCAGGCCGGCGCGACGGGCGATGGTGTGAGCGACCGGTGTGGTGATGCTGCCGAAGAAGTCGTTGCCCTTGTCGTCGACCACGACGAACGCGGGGAAGTCCTCGACCTCGATCCGCCAGACCGCCTCCATCCCGAGCTCGGCGTACTCGATGACCTCGACGCTACGGATGCAGTCCTGGGCGAGCCGAGCCGCCGGCCCGCCGATCGAGCCGAGATAGAAGCCGCCGTGCCGCTCGCAGGCGTCGGTGACCTGCCTGCTGCGGTTGCCCTTGGCCAGCATCACCATCGAGCCGCCGGCGGCCTGGAACTGGTCGACGTAGGAGTCCATCCGCCCGGCAGTCGTGGGCCCGAAGGAGCCCGAGGGCAACCCGTGCGGTGTCTTGGCCGGGCCGGCGTAGTACACCGGGTGATCGCGGAGGTAGGCCGGCATCGGTTCGCCGGCGTCGAGGCGGTCCTTGATCTTTGCGTGGGCGATGTCCCGGGCCACGACGAGCGGGCCGGTGAGCGAGAGCCGGGTTGTCACCGGATGGCGCGACAGCTCGGTGAGGATGTCGGGCATGGGTCGGTGGAGGTCGATGCGCACGGCGTCGCCGCCGCCGCCGAGCGAGTCGACGGTCTGTTCGGGCAGGAACCGGGCGGGGTCGGTCTCGAGCTGCTCGAGGAACACGCCTTCGGGGGTGACCTTTCCGAGCACCTGCCGGTCGGCCGAGCAGGACACCGCGATAGCGATCGGCAGGCTCGCACCGTGCCGGGGGAGCCGCACCACCCGGACGTCGTGACAGAAGTACTTGCCGCCGAACTGGGCGCCGATGCCGAACTGTCGGGTCAGGTCGAGCACCTGCTCCTCGAGCTCAAGGTCGCGGAAGCCGTGGCCGGTCGTGGGGTCGCCGGCTGTCGGCAGGCGGTCGAGGTACTTGGCACTCGCGTACTTCGCTGTCTTGAGGGCGAATTCGGCGCTGGTGCCGCCGATGACGACGGCCAAGTGGTAGGGCGGGCAGGCGGCAGTGCCGAGGCCGCGGAGCTTCTCGTCGAGAAAACGCAGCATCGACTCGGGATTCAGCACCGCCTTGGTCTCTTGGAAGAGGAACGACTTGTTCGCGCTGCCGCCGCCCTTGGCCATGAAGAGGCACGAGTACGTGGTCTCGTGGCCGGGCACGGTGTCGGCGTACAACTCGACCTGGGCCGGCAAGTTCGAGCCGGTGTTGCGCTCCTCCCACATCGTCACCGGCGCCATCTGCGAATAGCGCAGGTTCAGCCGGGTGTACGCGTCGTAGACACCGCGGCTGATGGCCTCCTCGTCGCGACCGTGCGTCACCACGTGCTGTCCGCGTTTGCCCATGACGACGGCGGTTCCGGTGTCCTGGCACATCGGCAGCACGCCACCGGCGGCGATGTTCGCGTTCTTCAGCAGGTCCAGCGCCACGAACTTGTCGTTGGCGCTCGCCTCCGGGTCGTCGAGGATGCCGCCCAACTGGGCGAGGTGGGCCGGGCGCAGGTAGTGCGCGATGTCGTGCATCGCGGTCTCGGTGAGCAGCCGCAGCGCCTCGGGCGCCACCTGGAGGAACTGCCGCCCGCCGGGCCCGTCGAGCACCTCGACACCGTCGGTGGTGAGCAGCCGATAGGTGGTGTCATCGGGACCGAGAGGCAGCAGGTCGGCGTAGGTGAACGGTGCCATCTACACCTCGTCCCGGGTGGGGGCATACGCGCCAGCCCGTTGCACGGTGACCCCGCTAGTGGCGAGTGCTCGGCCGACCGCCGGGGCGACATCGTCGTGCCCGGCGCCGCGCAGTCGGGCGCGCGCGTCGGGGCTACCGAGGAGCCCGGCGTCGAGCAGGCCCGAGACGAGGCCGGCCATGAACGAGTCTCCCGCCCCCACGGTGTCGACCACCGACCGCGAGCGGGCGGCGTCGACGCCGAGCCGGCCGTCGGCGGTACGCCAGGTGACCCCGTTCGGGCCGAGGGTGACGACGACGAGCGGCGCCCCCAGCGCGGACCACTGCTCCATCACCTGCTCGGGTGAACGGTCGGGGTAGAGCCAGAGCAGGTCGTCGGAGGAGCACTTGACCACATCGG
>JBOFJB010000421.1:0-2760 GCA_051650465.1 Dermatophilaceae bacterium
CCCCACTGTCGGCGGCAGCCAGGGCCAACGCGCGACGGAGGGGGAGCACGTCGGCGCCGGAGACGTCGAGTTCGACGGTGGTGACCGGCCAGCGGGAGAGCCGGCGGATCCGGTCGATGTTCGCTCCGTGCTCGGCGACCGCGGCGGACACTGCGGCCAGATGGTAAGTCTCGAGACGTGACGCCATGACGACGACGGCGACCCGCCCGGTGCGGCGCCGAGCGTTGTCGCCGCGGCCGACGGTGAGGTTTACCGTCATCCCCATCGACTCACCGGCCTTCGTCAGCCGGTCGGCCAGCACGTTCTCGTCCCGGCCCGGAGCGAGCAGCGCGGCGAGCGTGAGGTGGCCACGGACCACGACCTGCTCGAGATCGACCACCTCGGCGCCGACGCTTGCGGCCGCCTCGAAAACCGCCCGGGTCACCCCTGGCCGGTCCGGCCCGTTGAGCGCGACCAGCAGGGTCCGCTGCTCGGGGTCTGGCGGTGGGGGACGGTCGGGCTCGTTGACAGGGACCACGCCGGAAGGCTAACGAGCAGTCTTGCGCCGATCACCTCGGGGACGGCTCGACCCGGTCCGCGTGACCCGGCAGACCGGACGCGCGTCATCAGCCGCTCGACGACAACCGACGGTGACGTGGCCGACGCCTTCAGACCCGAGCAGCGACCGCCTCGACCTCGACCAGCCACTCCGGCTCGAGCAGCTGCTGGACGACGACGGTGCGTGCGTTCGGCGGCACCTCGACGGCGTGCGCGTAGTTGCCGTACGGCGGGTACGCCGCCTCCGGGTTGTGCGCGATGTTGCGGCTCGCACCGCCGGGCCGATGGTCGGACGAGTTCGTCATCCGGGCGGGCTAGCCGGCGTGGGAGTCGCGCCAGGCGACGAGGTCGCGGATCGGGCCCGGGTCGTAGCCGGGCCCGTTCAGCCCGACCGTGAACAGCCGGGTCCCCACGGCGTACAGTTCCTCGGCGCCGGCGGCGTAGTCCGAGGCGTCCTCCGGGAGCCGGCCCGGCGTGGGCGAGACGCCGGCCGAGCGCTCGATTTCGCCCGGGTCGCGGCCCACCTCGGCACACCAACGGTCGAGCACCTTGTGCTTGTGCTCGATGACCTCGGGGCCGCCGAAGCCGTGCCAGATGTCGGCGTGCTCGGCGACGATGCGCAGGGTCTTGCGTTCGCCGCCCCCGCCGACGAGCACCGGGATGTCGCGGGTCGGTGCCGGGTTGAGCGCCGCCCAGCGCTGCTTTACGAGCGGCAGGTCGCGGGCCAGCGCGTCGAGCCGGCCTCCGGCAGTGCCGAACTCGTAGCCGTACTCGGTGTAGTCGCGCTCAAACCAGCCCGATCCGATGCCGAGGACGACCCGGCCCGCGCCACCGTCCCTGGCGCTGATGTGGTCGACGGTGCGCGCCATGTCGGCGAGCAGTTGCGGATTGCGATAACTGTTGCACGAGACCAGTGCGCCGATCTCGACCCGCTCGGTGGCCTCGGCCCAGGCCGCGAGCATGGTCCAGCACTCGAAGTGCGGCCCGTCGGGCTCGCCGTAGAGCGGGTAGAAGTGGTCCCAGTTGAAGATGAGGTCCACGCCGATCTCTTCGAGTTCGGCGCACGCCCGGCGGATGTCGGCATACGACCCATGCTGGGGCTGGACCTGGGCGCCGATGCGGATGGGGTGGGTGCTCATTCAGGTGACCTCCTGGCCTTTGCCGACGACGGTGATGCCGGACGGGGTGACCTCAAATCCCCGCGCCCGGTCGTGCTCGGGGTCGTAGCCGATGCTGGTCCCTTCGGGGACGACGACGTTCTTGTCGATGATCGCCCGCCTGATCCGACAGTGCCGCATGACCTGGACTCCGTCGAGGACGACACTGTCGTCGACCTCGGTGTAACTGTGCACGTGCACGTCAGGGGAGACTACCGAGCCGGTGACTCGGGCACCGGAGATCACTACCCCGGGCGAGACTGCCGAGTTGAGCGCCTCGCCGAACCGGCCGTGCACCCCGTGGACGAACTTCGCCGGGGGGTACGGGCCGTAAGTGGTGAATATCGGCCAGTCGTAGTTGTAGAGGTTGAACACCGGGTGGATCGAAACCAGGTCCATCTGGGCCTCGAAGTAGGAGTCGATGGTGCCCACGTCGCGCCAGTACCCGAGGTCTCGCTCGGTGCCCCCGGGGACGACGTTGTTCCGGAAGTCGTACGCATACGCGGACCCCTGCTCGACCATTGCCGGGACGATGTCACCACCCATGTCGTGCTTGCTGCTGGGCGACGTGGAGTCGGCGGTGACGGCATCGACGAGAGCGTCGGCCGCGAAAATGTAGTTGCCCATGCTCGCGAAGATCTCCCCGGGAGAGTCGGGCAGCCCGTTGACCTCGGTGGGCTTCTCGAGGAACGCCCGGATGCGGGTGGGCTCGGTCGGTTCGACGTCGATGACACCGAACTGATCAGCCGTCGCCTTGGGCTGGCGGATGGCGGCCACGGTCACCCCCGCGCCGGTCTCGACGTGCTGGGCCACCATTTGCGAGAAGTCCATGCGGTACACGTGATCGGCGCCGACGACGACCACGATGTCGGGTCGCTCGTCGGTGATCGTGTTCAAACTCTGGAAGATCGCATCGGCGCTGCCCAGGTACCACTCCTTTCCCATCCGCTGCTGGGCCGGAATCGGCGCGATGTAGTTGCCGAGCATCGTCGACATCCGCCAGGTCTTCGTCACGTGTCGGTCCAGGCTGTGCGACTTGTACTGGGTGAGGACGACGACTTTGAGG
>JBOFJB010000422.1:0-7052 GCA_051650465.1 Dermatophilaceae bacterium
CAGGCGCTCGGCCTCCTTGCGGAGCAGTTCGGGAACCGAAAGCCCTAGCTCCGCCGCACGCCGCGCAAGAGCGTCGTACACATCGTCATCGATGTCGCGAATCTGAATCGTCTTCGGCATATCTGCACCTTAACATGCAGGCTCGCATGTCACTGCGCTGCGCGGATGTTTGGACCAGGGCACCAGCGGCACGACGTCGTGAACAGCACAGGGCCGTCGCTGACGACGGGCCTACCGCTGCGAGTGGGAAAGGGCTCGAAACCGAGAAGCTCGGAGCCCGCTGCGGCCCCGGACCGACACACCCCACGACCGAGCGCCGCCGCATCCGCCGACCGCTCCGTTCGCACACGTGTCCTGCGAGCCGCCGCCCTATCTCACCGCCGACTCCCAGGGCTTCATGATGATGCTCGACAGGACCACGTAGACCAGGCGACGCTCCAGTGCGAGACAGCACACAATCCGTTTGCAGGCTGTACATATCCACATCGCCTGGCCAGTCGACATCGACCGTGTTGGGCGGAGTGCCCGACGGCCGAGATCCGACGAGGCGACGTCGGTCAGCCAGCGTTCAAAAACCGATTGAGTTCGTGCCACCACCGTTGCCTAACGCTCGGATCCGCGAAGTACGGGTCGTGACCAGCATCGAGTTCGATGAGCCATCCGGCACGGAGCCTTTCGCCGGTGCGGTGGTGTGCACGTCGAGATACGGTGCGATCACGACCGCAGGTTGCGATCATCACGGGGCAGCTCACGTTCTCGAGTGGCAGGTGGCGAAGGCGGTCGATGAGAACCGATGCGGCCACGACCCAACCCCACGTCGATCCACCGCGCACGAGCTCTGGTTGGCGTGTGGCGAAGTCGACCAATTCCGTGGGTGCCTGTGTACGGCGTCCGGGTGGTCACCGAGTCGACCAGATGCACCCTGCCCGCGGTGCTCGGCCATCACAGTGCGGAGGCCAAGACCCGCAAGATGCCGGGCGACCGGGAGGCGGAGTTCCAGGCTGTCTCCGCGTCCCGGAATAAACAACACCGTCGCGCGGCGCTCTGGTCCCGTGTCCAGCGTTCCCACACGAACGGAGCAAGAATCGGTTGCGATCTCGGCGATGCGCCATCGAGCCATACCTTTGAATTTAGTGCGCAACGTTCAATGGCACGCACCTTCTGAGGGACGCGCCAAGGCCGGAGCGCATCCAATGGAGCGGCCACTCAGACTCGCTTGCGAGCAATCTCAACTTCAGCTCGGGCCCTTGCCGATGTCGAACTCGTTGCCGGCAGGGTCGCGCAAGCACGCCCAGGCGAACCCGTGCTCCTCGAAGTCGGCCACATGGACCGCCCCGAGTGTCACCACCCGATCTATCTCGGCCTTCCGGTCGGCGGTGTGAAAGTCCAGGTGCACTCGGTTCTTCACCTGCTTGGACTCGGGCACTTGAATGAACATGAGGGCCGGGCTGGTTCGCCCTGCCTGGTCCCGGTCCTGGCCGTGGACGAGCCCGATGGACGCGAAGAACTCACTCGCTCCGTCGTCGACCGGTCGCTCCAGCACCTTCGACCAGAACTGGGCGAGTTCGGCAGCGTTGCGACAGTCGAACGTCACTGCGGCCATGGACAGGGTCATGGTCGTACTCCTTCAAGGGGTTGGGTGGAATTGATCGGCCAGCACACTTCGGTGCGCAGCCGAGCTGGGTCAGCGGTGTCGGCCGGCGTTACCAAGTAGTGCTCGCGGATCGGCCCCGCACTACCCAGTGAACGCTCTGCCACATGGGCACCGAGGGCGCCGTACGTACGGTCCAGCTCGCTGAAAGCCCCGATGTGGAGCGCCGCAGCCACCCGGGCCGCCGGCACCTCGATGCACTGCACTCGGCCCCCCGGCGTGCCCACACCGTTCGTCGGTACGAAAGCCGACACCTCGGCCGCCCCTTGAGTGAAGAAGTCGTCGGAGTAGAGGCCCCCGCTTGGGCCACGCGGGACCAACTCGCCCTGAGCGACTACCTCGTACAGCTCGGGAAACACCTCGGCGCACCATTGATCTATGTCGCGCCGTCGGACCGACTCCGTGATGGCGTACGCCCGCTGCGCGGGGATGTTTCGGACCTCGACCGACAGCGGCGCTGCCGGGTCGGTGAGCAGAGATCGCAACGACTCGACGGCGGCGTGGGTTTGATCGAGCGTACGCTCGAGACGGTCGAGATGAGCCATCACCGCTCGGTTCCGCGTCACAGGATCGGGAGCGTCGAGTACGATCCGGATCTCTTTCAGCGGCATATCGAGATCGCGGAATCGGCGAATCACGTGAGCCGCCGCTACCTGCTCGGTCGAGTAGAGACGATAGCCGGACGCCGGATCCACCGCGGTCGGCACCAGAAGCTCGATGTCGTGATAGTGCCGCAGCGCCTTCACGCCGAGGTGTGTCAGTCGGGAGAACTCCCCGATGGTCAGCGACGTGCTCATGCCGGGAGTCTGACCCCTCCCGTGGCAGGAGGGTCAAACCGACCGCGGACCGCTTGGTAGGTGTTGATCGTGGTCGCCAACGACGAGAGCCCTCTGCGGAGCACTTGTTGACAGCGATTTGGTATGCCCGAAGCTGGCGCCCTGCTTGACATGTCCGAAGACTGGCCTCAGCAGCGTGTCGATGAACGCCTGCTGTCTGATCCCGGGCAGCAGCTCGGTCCGCTCGGCGCGGATCACCAGATGCGCCCGGCCACCGAGGCCATCCAGCGACGATCGAGGTGATCTCCCAACGGGATTGACGCCGGCCGAGACCACCCATGTCGCGGCCAGCTTCACCCGCTGGCCGATCAGCGGTGAGAGCCCGGCTTGCTCGGCCAAAGCCATCACGGGGACCAAGCCCGCATCCGACACCAAGTGCTCGCCATCGAACATGGGCGTGTCATGGACCACGGATGCGATCAGTTTCACTTCCAGCGCCTTCGTGGGTGCGGACAGATATCAGGATCTCGACACTCCGACTCTTCCGCCCCAGAACCAGAAGGCACCTCACGTCCGCCCCGCCACACCAGCCCTCCCGGTCACCAGCAGATCATCCACGGATCCAGGCTGACCACCACCCGACTCCCCGACCTCACCGAGTCCGGCCGAGCACCGCAACGTCGCACGCCAGCTAGCCTGCATGCCGGGCGATTCGGCAGGCGACCTGTCGGCCACCGTGCTAAGTGCCCGGGCCCGATAGCCTCACCCGACGGCCCAAGTGGGGTCGAGTCGCCGAGACGAGGCGCTATCGGTGATGCCCTCTACTGACAGTTCCACGGGTACTCAGCACCGACGGCTTCTTCGCATGCCTTCTTCGCACCGTCGATCTGCGCGGTCATATCGAAGCCGAGCGGCTCGCCGGCATTGACCTTCGACTTCGCCCTCTTCAGGGTTTCAACGACGCCGTCCGGCACGTCGGTGGTGCCCCAGCCGTAGTCGAAGTTCCGGTCGTTGGCGATGTCCTCGCTGTAGATCCAGGTGTACTGATAGGAGTTCTTCAACGCGTGGTACGTGTTGTGCTCCAGCAACCGCATTCTGTCCGCCTCCGACATGAAGTGCGGCGGCCGGGCACCGTAGTAGCCCGGATTCTGCTTCTCGTCGAACAGGTCCAACATCAGATCGACGTAGACCGCATGGTCCACACGGTACGCCTCGTCGTACCGGGCTCTCAACGCCGGATCGAGCAGCGCCGAGGTGGCGGAGTCGTCGAGCAGTGGCTTGACCATGCTGAAATGGTCGGCCGTCGTGGCGTAGTAGGACATCTCGTTGCCATCAGTGATCATCGTCTCCGGGCCGGCCCCCTCCAGGAGCCCGTTGATGAACGCCGGCAGGAGACCGTAGCCGTGTTCGCGTAGGGCGTCCCGCTGCTCGGCCTCGGTGCTGTAGCTGTGGTAGACGTCTTTCACCCAGGTGTACAGACCGAGACTGTAGATCTGTAGGTCCGGGTCCTCGGCGACCACGGCGCGGGCGAACTCGGCACCGCGAGCCCGCACCTTTGCCTCGTATTCCTCGAAGGTGTGGGACCCGGCACCGACCTGCTCGCTGTAGAGCCACGGGGACTTGCCATACGCCTCGGGGTCCAACGTGATGCCCCGGATCGGGCCGGCCGCGGCCGTGCGAGCCACATTGCGGACATTGCTCAGACCACCTGCCCAAACGTCGTCATCGAACCAGTCCCAGTTCTCGTCGGTCGCCGAGTTCACTCGGATGAAGTTGTCGACCATGGTCTCGGGCTTCGCCGCCTGGAGTTCCTCTCGCTCCGCGGTGAAGTTCGCCTCCGGCACCGCGGCACCGAACACCCGAGAGTTGTCCAGCGTCGAGAGTTGGAGGTGAGTACCCGAGAACAACCCGAGCTTCTCGACTTCCGACACCTTTTCGCGGAAGGTGGCAGCATCGGGTGCCGACCAGCTCAACTCGATCAGCTTTTTCTCCGCGGGTTCGGTCGCCGTGGGTTCAGGCTCTGTGGTCGACGCTTCAGGCTCGGTCGCCGTGGCTACAGGAGCGGTGGCCACCTCACCGTCTGCTGAGACAGCGGAGTCCGGCCTCTCCGGTGCGGGCTGGTCGACGGCATACGTGCCGGCGAGAGTGACACATGCCATCAGGACATCGAGCAACCACCGACGGCGTTTCGGCACGCGAGAAAACATGGAGTTCCCTTCAGATCGAGTGTCAAGGAACGTAGTGCACGGGCAACGGCCGGTCACCCGACCGAAGGCCGGTCGCGTGAAATCGACGGCGGGCGGAATGGGTATTGCTACCCAGGGACCAGCGGGCTCTGGTCAGCGAGGAGGCCAAGGACACCCTCCTGGAGCTGTTTCTCCGATCCGATCTTCGTGCTGGCGCTCACGCAATGCACGGCGTTTATGGCCGCTGACTCGAAGATTCCTTGAGTGGCAGTTCAGCTTGCGGGTTGGAGGGTCACTGCGTATCCCAGTTGCTGGAGTTGGCGGATCGCATGGCGCTTGGTGTGGATGGGCTGGATGCGGTGGTAGTGGTCGGCGCCGAGCTCGTTGTAGAGCGCCCCGGTCTGCGCCATGCTCCAGATCGCCACAAGGATGCTGTGCTGGGTGGCGACGATGGCCTTGGATTTGCCTCGCCGGCTAGCGAGACGTCGGTAGCGGGCTCCGAGGAAGCTGTCCTTGTGGCGGGCAGCGTTCATCGCCGCGGTGCCCAGCACGGCCTTGAGGTAGGGGTTCCCAGGACGGGTGTGGGTGCTTTAGTCCGGCCGGCGGTGGGGAACCTTGTCATGTCGGCGCCGGTCTCGGCGGTGATGACCTGTGCGGCGGTGGCACCGATGCCCGGGATAGAGCAGATCAGGTCGCAGAATCCATGAAAGGGCTCGGTGACCACCTCGATCCGTGCGGTCAACTCGGCGATCGGCGCGGTGTGCTGGTCAATCAGGCCCAAGTGGAGGCGGACCATGAACGCGTGGTGCTCGGTGAAGCGCCCGGCTAGCGCCTCGACCAGCTGCGGTGTCTTCTTACGCAGGCTCTTGTGTGCCAGGTCGGCCAGCACGTGGGGGTCGCGTTCGCCTGCGGCTAGGGCTTGCATCATCGCCCGCCCGGAGACACCAACGATGTCGGTTTCCACCGATGAGAGCTTGATCCCGGCGTCCTTGAGCAACTTTCTCCAACCGTTGCACCTCACGAGACCGTTCCCGGGTGGTCGCGGTCCGGGTGCGGGTCAGATCCCGCAATTCTCGGATCGGTTGCGGTGGTACGAACGAGGCACGCACCAGGCCGTGGGCGCCGAACTGGGCCAGCCAAGTCGCATCGGAGATGTCGGTCTTGCGCCGGGCAGGTTCTTGGCGTCACGGCGTTGACCAGCATCACCTCCACCCCGCCCAGGTCCTCAAGCAGGTAGTAGAAGGGTTTCCAGTAGTCGCCGGTCGCCTCCATCACCACACAGGTCACTTGCGCGGCCGCGAGTTGCTCGCGCAGCGCAAGGATCTGATTGGTCGTCGACCCCCACGTGGTCACATCCTCGGCTATCTTCTCACGACCACGACCACGACCACGACCACGACCACGACCACGACCGGCGATACGCACGCAGACCTTGGCGTCCTTCTTCGAGATATCCAGGCCCGCGCATCGCGGGTGCATCACATCCATGACCGATCACTCCCACCTGCTCGTTGTTGTTGGGGTGGTGCGTCGCGGGGAGAGCAGGGATCAATTCAGGAGTCTGACGCTCGTGCTCGACGGCGACAGTCCACGATTCCCGTGGAAGCCCTCCATCACCATGCCGATATCCAGGCGCTCTGGCACTACAGTCAATTCGGCGTTCAGCCCCGACGCACATCCCACGATTCTCATCCCACTCGGGTGGTGAACACCATCGCCTCACGACCACGAGCGGCCCCGCCGATCTTCGTTCCACCACGACGGGCCCACGGGCCCCGGGTTGCTGATATGTAGGGGCTTCTTGTCAAGGGATTGATGATCCTTGCCGTGCTCTGGTGGGCATGGGTCGGCTATGCCTGGCTGACGAGCGTGGTCGACCCGGAGGAGGGTGGCGTCCGGATCGCGATCTTCGTTTCGATGGCCGCCATGCTGATCACCGCGCTCGCGGTGCCACAGGCCTTCGGGCGCGGACGCTTTGGGCTCCGCCATCGCCTACACGGTGGTGCGACTCGGACAGCTTGCGCTCTTCTGGTTCGCCAGCGGCCAGGACGCCGGCACGCGCCGGTCGGTGGTCGACCTGGCGATGAGCACCGCGCTCGGCGTCGGCCCGCTGTTCACGGCCGCCTTCGCCGCTGGCTGGGCACAAGTCGGCTTATGGCTGCTGCCCCTCGCCTTGGACTACGGCGGCCCGATAGTGACAAGCAGCCCCCGGCTGGCGGCTCTCTGCGGAGGACTCCCCGCTGACCATGCGGTCGGCAGCGGCAGTGTCGACCCGGCAGTTCTCCTTCGACACGCCGGCGATCTGGCCAGACAACTGCCGGGTCGGGGTCAGCGACCGCTGTAGTTGGGAGACTCCGCGGTCATCTGTACGCCGTGCGGGTGCGACTCGGTGAGTGACGCCGAGGTGATCCGGACGAAGCGACCGTTCTCCTGCAGCTC
>JBOFJB010000423.1:0-7124 GCA_051650465.1 Dermatophilaceae bacterium
GCTGCCGTCGAGGTCGACGGTGATCTCGACGGTGCTCTCGGATGTCGAGCGCCGTACGGTGGCGGTGCGGTGGGCTTCGGCGGTGGTCACGGGAGCACTCCTGCGCGGTGGGTGGGGGCCAGCGCGGCTACGGCCTCGAGGAATCGTGAGGTCTCGTCGGGCGTGCCTGCGGTGACCCGAAGATAGTGGGGAATGCCGACGTCGCGGACCAAGACACCCTGCTCCAGCAGCGCCTCCCACATCGCGCGGGCGTCAGCCAGGCCGCCGAACAGCACGAAGTTGGCATCGCTAGGCACCGGCTCCAGCCCGAGGCGGTGTAACTCGTCGACGATGCGGTCACGCTGCCGGATGATCTCGCCGACGGTGCCGAGCAGCAGGTCGGCGTGCTCGAGCGCGGCCAGCGCGACAGCCTGGGTCGTCGAGGAAAGGTGGTACGGCATCCGCACCAGCCGGAGCGCGTCGGTGAGCGCCGGGTCGGCGGCGAGGTAGCCCAACCGCCCGCCGGCGAGCGCGAACGCCTTACTCAACGTCCGGGTGATGACCAGCCGCGGCCGCCCGGCGAGAAGGCCGAGCGCGCTGACCGTCCCGGGCCGGGCGAACTCCGCGTACGCCTCGTCGACGACGACGAGCGCGCCGTCGGCCGCCTCGTAGACGGCCTCGACGATGTCGAGCCCGAGTGCGGTTCCGGTGGGGTTGTTGGGTGAACAGAGGAAGACCACGTGAGGACGGCGCTCACGCACCTGCGCCACTGCGGCGTCGACATCGAGGTCGAACCGCCCGCCACCGTCGACCCCCCGCAGGCCGTCGGCCCACTCCATGCCGGTGGTCGCGGTGATCACCGGGTGCATGGCGTACGCCGGGGTGAAGCCCAGCGCGAGCCGGCCCGGACCACCGAAGGCCTGCAGCAGGTGCAGCAGCACCTCATTGGACCCGTTGCCCGCCCACACCTGTGCGGGAGTGACCTCGGTACCGCTCCGCGACAGGTAGCGGGCGAGTGCCTCGCGCAGCGCGGTGACCTCACGGTCGGGGTAACGGTTCAGGCCGGATGCTGCGGAACGCACCGCTCGCACCATGGCCTCGACAACCACCGGCGGCACCGAGTAGCTGTTCTCGTTGGTGTTGAGTGCGACCGGCACCTCGAGCTGCGGCGCTCCGTACGCGACGCGACCGCGCAGGTCGGGCCGCAGCATCCCCGCCACCGCCGTCTGCGCGTTCATGCCAGTAAGTCTAGGGAAGCGCAGCCGGCCGCCCACGGCGGCCGGGGCCGCCGGCGACGCGAGCCGCACCCGGCACTCGCCGCCGGACCTGGTACTGCATCCCGGCATCCTCCCGCGGCCGTGACGCACCGTTCAGCGCCCGGGCTCGACCTCGGGCATCCGGGCCAGGACCGCCTCGCCGTGCGCCGGCAGGTCCTCGGCACGGGCGAGCGCGACGACGTGGCCACCAACCTCACGGAGGGCCGCCGGCGTGTAGTCCACGACGTGGATGCCGCGGAGAAAAGTCTGCACCGACAGCCCACTGCTGTGGCCCGCGCAGCCGCCCGTGGGGAGCACGTGGTTCGAGCCGGCGCAGTAGTCGCCGAGACTCACCGGCGTCCAGGTGCCGACGAAGATCGCGCCAGCGTTGCGCACCCGGGAGGCGACCGCGGCGGCATCCGCGGTATGGATCTCGAGATGCTCGGCGGCGTAGGCGTTGACGACGTCGAGACCGACCTCGAGGTCATCGACGAGCACGATCGCCGACTGCCGACCACGGAGCGCCGTAGCGACCCGCTCGGTGTGTTTCGTCGCAGCCACCCGCCGGTCGAGCGCCTGCTCGACCGATGACGCCAGCGCCTCGCAGTCGGTGACCAGCACCGCCGCGGCAAGCGGATCATGTTCGGCCTGCGAGACCAGGTCGGCCGCGACGTGCTCAGGGTCGGCGGTGGCGTCGGCGAGCACGGCGATCTCGGTGGGCCCGGCCTCGGAGTCGATACCGATGACGCCCTTGAGGAGCCGCTTCGCGGCGGCGACATAGATGTTGCCCGGCCCGGTAACGAGGCCGACCGGCTCGCAGGTGTCGACTCCGTCGTCGAAGCCGTACGCGAACCCGGCAACGGCCTGCGCCCCGCCCATCGCCCACACCTCGTCGACCTCGAGCAGGGCGCACGCCGCGAGAATCGTCGGATGCGGCCAGCCGCCGTGGTCGGCCTGCGGCGGGCTCGCGACGGCCAGGCTCGGCACACCAGCGATCTGGGCCGGTACGACGTTCATTACCACGCTGCTCGGGTAGACCGCGAGCCCGCCGGGGACATAGAGCCCGACCCGGTCCACCGGCACCCAACGCTCGGTGACCACAGCGCCGTCCGCGACCACGGTGGTGGTGTCGGTGCGGCGCTGGTCGGCATGCACCATCCGAGCCCGCCGGATCGACTCCTGCAGCGCAGCGCGCACCACCGGGTCGAGCCCGTCGGCGGCGGCGCGGATGACCCCCGCCGGCACCCGAAGACGAGGCGGGGCCACCCCGTCGAACCGCTCCGCGGCGGCGTAGAGGGCCGTGCCGCCACGATGCCGGACGTCGTCACACACCGGACGGACCGCCCCCAGCGCCGCTTCGATGTCGTACTCGGCGCGTGGCAGCGCCGACCGTAACTCCCGCAATCCCGGCCGGCGCCCGCGCAGGTCCAACCGGGGGATGGCGCGCGCGCCGCTCTCGGACATGTCCCGAGTCTACGAAGCAACCGCCTCGCCGGTCAGGACCGGTCGTAGAACTCGGCCTCGAAGGCACCGCGGGCGCGGCGGGCGACCCGGCGGTAGCGCTCAGCGAGCTCCTGCCCGGACCCAGCCGGCATCCCGAGGATGCGGGCGATGCCGTCAGCGTCACGTTCGCTGCTCGGGACGGCGTCAACGGCCTTCCCGCGGAACAACATCCCGGCGCCGCGCATCGATGACGCCAACCGCCACGCCACCGCGAGATCGGTGGCGTGCCTGCGGTCGAGCAGACCCGACGAAGCCGCCGCAGCGAGCGCCGCCATCGTTGACGTGGTCCGCAATGCCGGGTGGTCGTGAGCGTGCCGCAACTGCATCAACTGGACGACCCACTCGACATCCGCGAGCCCGCCGTGGCCGAGTTTGAAGTGCGTCTTGCGGTCGGCCCCGCGCGGCAGCCGCTCCGCCTCGACCCGCGCTTTGAGGGTGCGGATCTCGCGCACCTGTGCCGGGGAGAGTCCGTGCTGCGGATGGCGGATCGGTTCGACGAGCGCGAGGAAGCGCTCGCCCAACCCCGGGTCACCGGCCACCGGGCTCGCCCGCAGCAGCGCCTGCGCCTCCCAGACCAGTGACCATCGGGCGTAGTACTCGCGGTAGGAGTCGAGCGAGCGCACCAGCGGCCCGTTCTTTCCCTCGGGGCGCAGCGCGGCGTCGACGTCGAGAGTGGGGTCGGGGCCGGGAAGTCCGAGCAACCTCACCACCTCGCGGACGACCTCCATCGCCTGCCGCTGCGCCGCCACCCCATCACAGCCAGGCAGCGGGTCGTGGATGAAGAGCACGTCGGCGTCGGACCCGTACCCCTGCTCGCCACCGCCGAGCCGGCCCATGCCGACCACCAGTAGCCGGGTGAGCGCCGGCGCCCCGGTGCGCGCCTCGACACCGCGCAGGCACTGCTCGAGCGCCACCTCCAGCAGCGCGGCGGTGAGGTCGGTCATCGCCCGCCCGACGTCATCCAGCGTCAGTTCGCCGAACAGGTCGGCCACCGCGATGCGGAACAGTTCCGAGCGTCGGATGGTGCGGGCTGAGAGCACCGCCGGCTCAGGATCCTCCTTACGCCCAGCAGCCGCCCGCATGCGGTGCAGTAACTCGTCGCGGGTGTGCGGAGTGAGCCCGGCCGAGTCGCCGAGCAGCCGCACGCACTCCGGAGCCTGCTCGAGAAGGTCGGCCGCGAACCGGCTGCGGGCGAGGGTGTGCGCGAGCCGCTCGGCCGCCGACCCCTCGTCGCGCAGCAGCCGCAGATACCAGTGGGTGGCGCCGAGCTGGTCGCTGATCTTTCGAAACGCGAGCAGACCGGCATCCGGGTCGGCCTCGTCGGCGAACCAGCCGAGCATCACCGGAAGCAACTGGCGTTGGATCGCAGCCCGCCGGCTGACGCCGGTGGTGAGCGCCTCGAGGTGCCGGAGCGCACCCTGAGGGTCGCGAAAACCCAAGGCAGCCAGTCGTTCTCGCGCCGCAACCGGGGTGAGCCGCACGTGCTGGTCGGAGAGCCGCGCAACCGCCGAGAGGAGTGGTCGGTAGAAGATCCGCTGATGTAGTCGGCGCACCTCCCGCTGCCGCACCCGCCATTCGGCAAGCACGGTCTCGGTCGGCTCCGAGCGGTACCCCAACGCGCGTCCGAGACGGCGAAGGTCGGCATCGGTGGTGGGCATCAGGTGGGTCCGGCGCAGCCGGTACAACTGGATGCGGTGCTCGAGCACGCGCAGGTACCGGTACGCCTCGTCCAGCACCGCGGCATCCTCGCGGCCGACGTACCCGCCCGCGGCCAGCGCCTCGAGCGCGTCGAGCGTCGAGGCGCCGCGCAGGGTCTCGTCGGCGCGGCCATGCACGAGCTGGAGCAGCTGCACCGAGAACTCGACGTCGCGCAGGCCCCCCGGGCCGAGCTTGAGCTGACGACCCGCCTCGGCCGTCGGCAGGTGTTGCTCGACCCGGCGACGCATCGCCTGGACGTCGTCGACGAAGTTGTCGCGGGCCGACGCCTGCCAGACCATCGGCCGCACCGCGTCGCAGTACGCCCGGCCGACCTCGGCGTCACCGGCGACCGGGCGGGCCTTGAGCAGCGCCTGGAACTCCCAGGTCTTCGCCCACCGCTCGTAGTAGGCGCGGTGGCTGGTCAGGGTTCGTACGAGCGGACCGGCCTTGCCCTCGGGCCGCAGTGCGGGGTCGACCTGCCACAGCGAGCCCGCCGCGGTCGAGGCTGAACACACCCGCATCGTCGCGGTCGCGAGAACAGTGGCGACTGCGGTCGACTCCTCCTCGGAGACGCCGTCGGCCGGCTCGGCGACGAAGATGACGTCGACATCGGAGACATAGTTGAGTTCGCGACCACCGGTCTTGCCCATGGCGACCACCGCGAGACGGGTTCGGGCGGCATCCGGGCCCATTTCGTCCGCCGCGACCACCAGGGCGGCCTCGAGAGCGCCTTGGGCGAGGTCGGCCAACGCCGCCGCGACGTCCGGAAGCGCCGCTACCGGGTCGCGCGCCGTGAGGTCGAGAGCGGCGATGCCGAGCAGTTGCTCCCGGTAGGCGACCCGTAGCGCGTCGGCAGGCGACACCCCACCCGGATTCCGAACCGCCGCCACCAGCCGGGCCACCCGTTCAGCCACCTCCACCGGGCCGGCGGAGCCCGGGGCGACCCACTGCTCGGGATGCGCCACCAGGTGGTCGACGAGCGCGGCCGAACTGCCGAGGACGGCCAGTAGCCGCGAGCGCGGCGGACCTGGTGTCCGGAGCGCGGCGGTCATCGGGACCGCGAGGCTCCGGCGGCGGTTCACGACCTCCATGACGCGGACCAGGCCGAGGAGCGCACCGTCGGGGTCGGGGACCTCGGCGACGGACTCGACCACACCACCGTCCTCAATGAGGTCGCGCGTCTCGACCAGGCCGGCCAGGGCGGGGTCGAGAAGCAGCGCCAGGGCACGGTCTGGGTCGGCGAAGCCGAGCCGGACCATCTCGGCCCGGACCGACGCACGAGCGCGTGATCCGCTCGCGCCGCCGACGGTCGTCACAGTCGGAGGTAGCGCTCGAGCTCGAAGGGGGTGACCTGGCCTCGGTACTCGTCCCACTCGGCCCGCTTGTTGCGCAAGAAGAACTCGAAGGTGTGCTCGCCGAGGGTCTGCGCCACGAGTTCGCTGGACTCCATCGCCTCGATCGCTTGGTGCAGGCTCGACGGGAGCGGGGTGATGCCCATCGCCCGCCGCTCGGCGTCGGTGAGGCTCCAGACGTCGTCCTCGGTCTCGGCCGGGAGATCGTAGCCCTGCTCGACCCCGGTGAGCCCCGCAGAGAGCAATACAGCGAACGCCAGATACGGGTTGCAGGCCGTGTCAAGGCTCCTTACCTCGACCCGCGCGCTCTGCTCCTTGTTCGGCTTGTACATCGGCACCCGCACCATCGCCGAGCGGTTGTTGTGGCCCCAGGTCAGATGCGCCGGGGCTTCGCCGCCGCCCCACAGTCGCTTGTACGAGTTGACCCACTGGTTGGTCACCGCCGTGATCTCGGCCCCGTGCCGCAACAGGCCCGCGATGAACTGCCGGCCTACGGTGGAAAGGTGGTACGGCGCACCCGGCTCGTAGAACGCGTTGGTGTCGCCTTCAAAGAGCGATAGGTGGGTGTGCATGCCCGACCCGGGGTGCTCGGCGAACGGCTTGGGCATGAACGACGCATGGATACCCTGCTCGAGAGCCACCTCCTTGATGACCGCGCGGAACGTCATGATGTTGTCGGCGGTAGAGAGCGCGTCGGCGTAGCGCAGGTCGATCTCGTTCTGGCCGGGGGCGCCCTCATGGTGGCTGAACTCCACCGAGATACCCATGGTCTCGAGCATGGTGATAGCGGCTCGGCGGAAGTCATGACTGTTGCCGTGCGGAACGTGGTCGAAGTAGCCCGCCCGGTCGATCGGGGTCGGCGCCGAGTTGGGGCCGACGCCCTGCTCGAAGAGGAAGAACTCGATCTCGGGGTGGGTGTAGAACGTGAAGCCGAGGTCGGAGGCCCGCGCCAGGGCACGCTGCAGCACGTTGCGGGGGTCGGCCATGCTCGGGGTGCCGTCGGGGAGGCTGATATCGCAGAACATCCTCGCCGTGCCGGGGTTCTCGCCGCGCCAGGGCAGCACCTGGAAGGTGGCCGGGTCGGGCTTGGCGAGCATGTCCGCCTCATAGACCCGGGCGAAGCCCTCGATGACCGAGCCGTCGAACCCGATGCCCTCGGCGAAGGCGCCCTCGAGCTCGGCCGGCGCGACCGCCACCGACTTCAACGTGCCGAGCACGTCGGTGAACCACAACCGCACGAAGCGGATGTCGCGTTCTTCGATGGTGCGGAGGACGAACTCCTGCTGCCGGTCCATGTGGCAATCCTGCCGCACGGACGCCCACGCGTGGGCGAGAC